>JBJESI010000216.1:0-5977 GCA_051882715.1 Oscillospiraceae bacterium | reverse complement strand
GCTATTCAGTACAGAACATCCGCAACGTCTGCCTGCTGGGCCACAGCGGCAGCGGCAAGACCGCCCTGGCGGAGAGCCTGCTCTACATGACCGGCGCCCTGGACCGCATGGGCCGGGTTGCCGACGGCAATACCGTCTGCGATTGTCGAAACCGAATTAAGCTCTTCAATTTCACCGTCACGGCAGGAATTGAACATACTCGGAGCTCCCGCCGCCTGAACGCCGTATATCTTAATATCGGGATTGAGATTTTTGAGCGCAAAAGCAATTCCCGAAATAAGTCCGCCGCCGCCCACAGGAACGATTACCGCTTCAAGGTCGGGGATTTGCTCGGAAAGCTCAAGTCCGATTGTTCCCTGTCCTGCTATTACGCTTTCATCGTCAAAGGGGTGGATAAAAGTATATCCCTTTTCGTCACGCAGTTCAAGAGCTCTGCGGTAGGCGTCATCATAAACGCCCTCCACGAGGCAAACCTCTGCGCCGTAGCTTTTCGTAGCCTCAACCTTTGATATAGGCGCTCCGTCAGGCAGACAGATTACCGCCTTTATCCCGTTCTTTTTTGCCGCCAGCGCAACGCCCTGTGCGTGATTTCCCGCCGAGCAGGCTATAACGCCCTTAGCCTTTTCCTCATCGCTTAGCTGCGAAATCTTGTAATATGCTCCTCTCACCTTGAAGGAACCTGTTATCTGCAGATTTTCTGTCTTTAAAAATATCTGAGAATCGGGATTGATTTTCGGTGCGGGGATTACTTCTGTTTCACGAATAACGCTTCGCAAAACATAGCCTGCGTGATAGATTTTATCAAGTGTGAGCATATTTTTTCCTCCGAATTTTATTCAGCCGCAATAAGGCTGTCAACAAATTGCTTAGCCGCTCTTGCAGAGCGTCCGCCTTTTTTAAGCGCAAAAGCCTCTGCCTTTAAGTCCAGCTGCTGCTCGTCCATCTGCAAATTTTTCTTTTGGGCAAGACTGCGTACAATCTGAAGATACAAGTCCTTTGACGGCTTTGAATACTGTATTGTAAGACCGAAACGCTCGGAAAGCGACAGAAGCTCCTGTATGGTGTCGGCTCTGTGAATATCGTCGCCGTCACGGTCCGAAAAGGATTCCTTAACAAGATGTCTGCGGTTGCTTGTCGCATAGATAACGGCGTTTGGAGCCTTTGCGGAAGCGGAGCCTTCAAGTATCGCCTTGAGCGTTCCGAAACCGTCCTCCGTCTTATTAAAGGATAAATCGTCGATGAAAATTATGAATTTAAGCGGATTATCCCCGATTTCCTCCATAATTTCGGGAAGATACATTAGCTGTTCCTTCTGAACGTCAATAAGCCTTACGCCGTCGTCCTTAAACATATTGGCAACCGCCTTGACCGTGGAGGATTTTCCCGTTCCTGCGTCGCCGCAAAGCAGTACATTTGCCGCAGGCTTTCCGTTTACAAGCGCTCGGGTATTGGCTATAACCTTGCTTCTTTCAAGCTCATAGCCCACAAGCTCGTCAACCGTGATTGCGTCTGCGCTTTTAAGGGGAGTTATAACTCCTGCATCCTTTATGTTGAACATGGAATATTTTGAGAATATTCCGTAGCCCTCCCTTGAAATTCTGGAAAGCTTGCCTTCATACTCGCTTACAAAATCGAATTCCGTGTTTTCAAATTTCGGAAGGTATCCGCCGTAATCTATCGTTTTCTGAAGTTCCGTCGGAGAAAGCCTTGAAAGCTCGGTAAAAATTCCAAGCTCGGCACGGACACATTCCTGCATTGCAGCAGGGATTTCTTCTCCCCGTGAATACATAAGAATGTACTCGTTTTCATCTTCAAACACGGATTTTTTCAGATATTTGCCCAAATCGCAGCCGTGCAGATAAAGTGTTCTGACAAACTCGGAATAGCGCTCGATTTTCTCCACGCTGTCCCCTGAGCATTTTAAAAATGCAATCAGATTCTTTATCACTTCGTTTTCGGTAACATTCCTGAAAACTACTACGGATGCAAGTTCAAGCGATATACTTTTCATATCGCCGTTCACGCTTATCCCTCTTTTATCTTAACTGTTCGATAATTTTTTCCGTTACTTCTGTTGTGGAAAGAGGCGTTACTCCGCTGTTTCCCACAAGGTCAGCCGTACGCATACCTGCGTTGAGCACGCTGTCAACAGCAGCTTCTATTGCCGAAGCCTCTTTATCAAGGTCAAACGAGTAGCGAAGCATCATTGCGGCGGATAAAATCGTCGCAATGGGGTTTGCCTTGTTTTGACCTGCAATATCGGGAGCTGAACCGTGGATAGGCTCGTAAAGTCCCCTCTTGGTTGTTCCGAGAGAAGCCGACGGAAGCATTCCGATCGAGCCTGTAATCTGGGAAGCCTCGTCCGACAGTATATCGCCGAACATATTGGAGGTTACAACCACGTCAAACTGTGCGGGATTTCTTACAAGCTGCATTGCCGCATTGTCAACAAGCATATCCTCGCAGGTTACATCGGGATATTCCTTTGCAATTTCGTGGACGATTTTTCTCCAAAGCCTTGAGGTTTCAAGAACATTCGCCTTATCTATGCTGATAACCTTTTTTCTGCGTTTTGAAGCAGTTTCAAAGGCAACCCTTGCAATTCTTTCAATCTCCATCGGGCTGTAACATTCCGTGTCATAGGCTTCGTTTCCGTATTTGCCCTCACGGTATCCTCTGTCTCCGAAATAAATTCCGCCGGTAAGCTCTCTGACGATAACAAGGTCAAAGCCTTTTTCCACAATATCCGCACGGAGAGGGCTTTCCTCCTTAAGAGCAGGATAAAGCTTTGCAGGACGGAGATTAGTGAAAAGTTCCATAGCAGCACGGATACCCAAAAGAGCCTTTTCGGGACGTGCGTCGCCTGAAAGTCCGTCCCACTTAGGACCTCCCACTGCGCCCAGCAAAACGCTGTCGCTTGCAAGACAGCCCTCAACGGTTTCCTCGGGAAGGGGCTTGCCTACTGCGTCGATTGCCGCTCCGCCGATGAGATATGATTTGAAATTGAATTTGTGACCGTATTTTTCTCCGATTTTTTCAAGCACCGCTACGGCGCTTTCGACTATTTCAGGGCCTATTCCGTCGCCCTTGAGCAATCCGATATTAAATTCCATTTTACTTCCTCCGACTATCTGATACTGCCGTTTTTGATTGATTCAACAAGACCGCCGTTAGAAATGATTTTCTGGATAAAATCGGGGAAAGGCTCGGTTTTAAAGCTTTCACCCGTTGTCTTGTCGTAAATAACGCCGCTGTCGAGGTCTGCTTCAACTATGTCGCCGTTTGCGATAGCCTCGGCAGCCTTGGGACATTCAACTATCGCAAGACCTATATTGATTGAATTGCGATAGAAAATTCTTGCAAAGCTTTTAGCTATAACAAGGGAAATTCCGCTTTCCTTTATAGCGATGGGCGCATGCTCTCTTGAAGAGCCGCAGCCGAAATTAAAGCCTGCAACCATTATATCACCGCTTTTCACTTTTTTAGTGAAGTCCTTGTCGATATCCTCCATGCAGTGAGAAGCGAGTTCTTTCTTGTCTATTGTATTAAGGTAGCGTGCGGGGATAATTACGTCCGTATCCACATTATCGCCGTATTTAATAACTTTACCTGTAAATTTCATCACATAACCTCCTTGGGCTCGGCAATTTTTCCGAGAACAGCGCTTGCGGCGGCTACCGCAGGGCTTGCAAGATAAACCTCGGACTCTACATCGCCCATTCTTCCGACAAAGTTACGGTTAGTTGTAGCAACGGCGCGCTCGCCTTTCGCAAGTATGCCCATATATCCGCCCAAGCACGGTCCGCAGGTAGGCGTTGATACTACGCAGCCCGCTTCGATAAAGGTTTTTACAAGACCGTTTTCAACGGCTTTAAGATAAATATCCTGAGTTGCGGGGATAATTATTGCACGGACATTTTTTGCTACCTTCTTGCCCTTGATTATCCTTGCGGCTTCCTCAAGGTCCTTGTAATGACCGTTTGTGCAGGAACCGATTACAACCTGGTCGATTTTTATTTCGCCGATTTCATCGAAGGTCTTTGTGTTTTCGGGAAGATGAGGGAACGCTACGGTCGATTTGATTTGGGACAAATCAATTTCGATTACATCGTCATATTCTGCATCCTCATCAGCCTTGTAGATTTTAAATTCACGGTCGGAATGTTCCTTCATGTAAGCGATTGTCTGCTCGTCAACCTCAAAAATTCCGTTCTTTGCGCCTGCCTCAATCGCCATATTCGCCATTGTGAGCCTGTCGTAAACGGAAAGGCTTGCAAGACCGTCGCCCGTAAATTCCATTGATTTGTAAAGTGCGCCGTCAACTCCGATTTTTCCGATAATATGTAAGATTACGTCCTTGCCGGATACATATTCGTTAAGCTTTCCGTGAAGCACGAATTTGATTGCGGACGGAACCTTAAACCATGCCTTGCCGACCGCCATACCGCAAGCCATGTCAGTTGAGCCGACGCCTGTTGAAAACGCTCCGAGAGCGCCGTAGGTGCAGGTGTGCGAATCGGCGCCGATTACGACATCTCCTGCAACTACAAGTCCCTTTTCGGGCAGCAACGCATGCTCAATTCCCATTCTTCCTACATCGTAAAAGTTTGTAATTTCTTTTTCGGTGCAGAAATCTCTGCACATTTTGCACTGGACGGCAGCCTTAATGTCCTTGTTGGGGGCAAAATGGTCCATAACCATTGTTACCTTTTCCCTGTCGTAAACGTCCTTACAGCCGAGCTTCTCAAACTCCCTGATTGCTACGGGGGAGGTTATGTCGTTGCCCAGCACACGGTCGAGATTTACTAAAACAAGCTGCCCTGCTTCTACCTTATCCAGCCCTGCGTGAGCGGCAAGGATTTTCTGCGTCATTGTCATTGGCATTGCGTTTTCACTCCGTTAAAACTATTTTTTGTTGATTATTGCGCCCTTGTCCGCCGATGATACCATCTTTGAATATCTCTTGAGATAACCTGTTATATCGGTCTTTTCAAGAATAGGCATCTCGGCCTTACGCTTTTCGATTTCCTCGTCGGAAACCTTGAGCTCGATTTTATATTCGGGGATATTTATTGAAATAATGTCTCCGTCTTTTACATAAGCGATAAGTCCGCCCTTTGCCGCCTCGGGAGAAACGTGACCGATTGCGGCTCCCCTTGTTGCACCGGAGAAGCGTCCGTCGGTTATTAGCGCTACTTCCTTATCGAGTCCGATGCCTGCGATTGCAGATGTGGGAGAAAGCATCTCTCTCATTCCCGGTCCGCCGGCAGGTCCTTCATAGCGAATTACAACCACATCGCCCGACTTGATACCGCCTGCGTAAATAACCTTAATAGCCTCTTCCTCGCTGTTGAATACCCTTGCAGGGCCTTCATGAACAAGCATTTCGGGGGCTACTGCGCTGCGCTTTACAACACAGCCGTCCTTTGCGAGATTTCCTCTCAAAACGGCGATGCCGCCTGTTTTGCTGTAAGGATTTTCAACGGGGCGGATAATGCTTTCGTCGAGATTTTCGGCGTCGGCAATGTTTTCGCCTATTGTTTTTCCCGTGCAGGTCATTGCGTCGGTGTTTATGAGTCCGAGCTTTGTAAGCTCCTTGAGAACTGCGTAAACTCCGCCGGCTTCGTTAAGATCCTCCATATAAGTGTTGCCCGCAGGAGCAAGATGACACAAATTAGGAGTCTTTGCGCTGATTTCATTAGCCATATCGAGGTTAAACTCAATTCCGCACTCGTTAGCTATTGCGGGAAGGTGGAGCATACTGTTTGTGGAACAGCCAAGCGCCATATCCGCCGTAAGAGCGTTTCTGAAGGATTTTTCCGTCATAATATCAAGAGGTCTGATATTATTGCGTACAAGCTCCATAATCTGCATTCCCGCATGCTTTGCAAGCTCAATTCTGCGTGAATAAACGGCAGGAATTGTGCCGTTTCCGCGAAGTCCCATTCCCAGTACCTCGGTAAGGCAGTTCATAGAA
>JBJESI010000215.1:0-6074 GCA_051882715.1 Oscillospiraceae bacterium | reverse complement strand
ATTCAGTTGTCAAGGTGCTTGAGGTTTTGTCCCTCGATAACCAATTGGGAAATTTACAAGGCAAAATAAAAAGATTTTCAAAAAATTTTTTCATTTTTTTCTCACCTCCTTTCGGGCATAAAAAAAGCACCCATCACTTCTAAACAAGAAGTGATGAGTGCAGTAAAAGAAAAAGCCCGCTGATTTCTCAACGGGCTTAAATAGTATGAACTTATCGTATGCTATCTCAATCCACCTGAATTTGCATAATTTCAAATTCGGATTTGGCTTAACTTCGGCTTAAATTGGTTTAAGGTTTGGCTTAAACACCTTAGATAAGTCCTGTTTAGTTCAGATATAGCAACTTATAGAAAATTATTTGTCCAACGGCTTCATTGTGGGGAAGAGGAGGACATCTCTTATTGAGGGCTGACCTGTGAGAAGCATTACAAGGCGGTCGACGCCCATGCCCATGCCGCCTGTCGGAGGCATACCGTATTCCAGTGCGGTGAGGAAGTCCTCGTCGATTTCGCTTGCCTCATCGTCGCCCATTTCACGAAGCTTCATCTGATGCTCAAAGCGCTCGCGCTGGTCAATGGGGTCGTTAAGCTCTGAAAAAGCGTTTGCGTGCTCTCTGCCGAGAATGAAAAGCTCAAAGCGCTGTGTATATCCCGGAGCGTCGGGGTCCTTCTTTGCAAGAGGGGAAATCTCAACGGGGTGTCCCATAAGGAAGGTCGGCTGAACAAGCTTGTCTTCAACATATTTTTCAACAAAAAGGTTGAGAATATCGCCCTTCATATGGCGTTCCTCGTATTCGATGTGATGCTCTTTCGCAACGGCTCTTGCTTCTTCAAGAGTTTCGATTTTATCAAAATCAACTCCCGCATATTTCTTAACGGCGTCAACCATTGTGATACGCTCAAAGGGCTTGTCAAAATCAATGGTAACTCCGTCGTATTCGACTGTAGAAGTACCGTTAACGGCATTTGCTACGTGACGAATCATACGCTCGGTAATATCCATCATTCCGTAGACATTTGTATATGCCTGATAAAGCTCGATAAGAGTAAATTCGGGATTGTGCTTTGTGTCCATGCCCTCGTTTCTGAAAACTCTGCCGATTTCGTAAACCCTGTCAAAGCCGCCGACAATAAGGCGCTTCAGGTGAAGCTCGAGAGCAATTCTCAAATACAAGTCCATATCGAGGGTGTTGTGATGAGTGATGAACGGTCTTGCCGCAGCGCCGCCCGCCTGATTGTGCAGAACAGGAGTTTCAACCTCTAAAAATCCGTCGCTGTCGAGGAACCTTCTTATCTCGCTGATGATTTTGCTCCTCTTTACAAAAGCCTCACGCACATCGGGATTAACGATAAGGTCAAGATAACGCTGGCGGTATCTTGTGTCCGTATCACGGAGTCCGTGCCATTTTTCGGGCAGGGGAAGCAAAGATTTTGAAAGAAGCTTTACCGAGGTTGCGTGAACGGAGATTTCGCCGCGCCTTGTGCGGAAAACAAAGCCTGTTATTCCCACGATATCGCCGATGTCAAACTTCTTGAAGGCGGCAAATTCTTCTTCGCCGATTTCGTCTATTTTAACATAAACCTGAATTCTGTCCGTCATATCACGGATGTCGATAAAGTTAGCCTTGCCCATATCGCGGCGGCTCATAAGCCTTCCGGCAATATTGACAACGGGCTTTTCAAAATCCTCTTCGCCGTTTTCGGCAGCCTTTTTTTCAAGCTCTCCAAAATCGGCTTTTATCTGAATTGCTTTGGCGTTTACGTCAAAGTCGGTTACAAGGTAGGGGTCTTTTCCGTTTTCCTTAAGCTCGGCGAGCTTTTGAAGTCTTATTTTCTTCTGCTCGGATATATCAAGCTCCGCCTGAGCGTCTAAAATTTCGTTTTCTGCCATACTGTCACCTATTTTGTTATTTCTAAAATTTTGAATTTAAGAGTTCCCACGGGAGCTTCGGCTTCAACGGTCTGACCGATTTTGTGACCGATGATTGCCTTGCCGATGGGGGATTCGTCGGAAATTTTCATCTCTCTGATATTTATTTCATTCGAGCCTACGAGGGTTACGGTAAGCTCTTCTTTTGTTTTCATGTTTTTAAGGCGGACTACATTGCCTACGTTTACCGTATCGGTGGAAAGCTCGCTCTCGTCGACGATAACTACGTGCTGAAGGGTTTTTTCGATTTCGGCAATTCTTGCTTCAAGAATACCCTGTTCGTTTTTAGCTTCGTCGTACTCGCTGTTTTCCGAGAGGTCGCCGAATGAAAGAGCAACCTTGATTTTATCTGCAATTTCCGAACGTTTAACCGTTTTAAGCTCGTTAAGCTCGTTTTCAAGCTTTTCAAGACCTGACTGAGTCAGTAAGATTTGTTTATCTGCCAAGAAAATCACTCCTAAACTAAAAAAAATAACCGTGCAAACGCAAGCGGCGGATAGGTTTAATTTATGCCTTTAAGCACAAAACTATGCGTATAACCATTATAGTCAAATTTCCGCTTGATGTCAAGGTTTTTCGGTAATTTCGGTCTGCCTGAGGCGGCGGCTGTAAAAAAACTGCTCAAATTTTTTCAATAGGCTAAAATTCGCCTTGATATGGCAGACAAGATGTGATATAATTAAACCGCAAGATGTCCCCCGCCGTAAGGCGGCGGGTTCCATTTCAGTCTTTCAGCAGGAAATTAGATCCCTGCTGAAACCCTGAGGAGCTAAAGCTCCCTGCGGTAATTGCAATCTTCGCAGCCTGATTAAGCGAGCTTATCAGGCTTTGCTTCGATTTAAATTATTTTGATTTTAGTTTAAGGTAGTGATTTTATGTCTAAAACCAAGGTTGCCGTTGTTTTCGGCGGAATGTCAAACGAGCATGATGTTTCTCTTGTTTCCGCAGCTTCGGTAATTAAGAATATACCTGCGGATAAGTACGATGTGGTTTGCATCGGTATCACAAAGAAGGGAAGATGGCTTTTCTATCCCGGCGATGTGGAGCAGATTGCTTCGGGCGAGTGGGAACGCCACCCCGACTGCACCTCGGCGATTATCAGCCCCGATACGGCACATTCGGGAATTATTAAGCTTCTCGGCGACGGAACTGCGTCTTTCCAGAAAATCGACTGCGTTTTCCCGGTTCTGCACGGAAAGTTCGGAGAGGACGGAACAATTCAGGGCTTGTTTGCAATGGCGGGAATACCCTATGTCGGCTGCGATACGCTTTCCTCGGCGGTGTGCATGGATAAAGCGTTTACTCATACCGTTCTTGACTATAACGGAATAAGAACCGCCAAGTGGGGACAGATTACCACAAGCGAGCTTGTAAGCATTGATGAAAAATGCGCTGAGTTTGAGGGGAAGCTTGGCTATCCCATGTTTGTCAAGCCTGCAAACAGCGGCTCCTCAATCGGAATAAGCAAGGCGCATAACAGAGATGAGCTTGCCGCAGCGATAAAATTTGCTTTTACCCATGATAAAAAGGTAGTTGTTGAGCAGGAAATCAAAGGGCGTGAGGTCGAGTGCGCGGTCATCGGCAATATCAATCCGTCGGTTTCCATTCCCGGAGAAATTGTTTCCTGCAATGATTTTTACGATTATGACGCAAAGTACATACTTTCTCAGACGGAGTTAAAAATCCCCGCTCCCATGAGCGAAGACGAGGAAAAGCTTGTCAAGGCAACCGCCAAGGCTGCTTATATGGCTCTGGGCTGTCAGGGACTTTCGAGGGTTGATTCCTTTCTTACCGAAAGCGGAGATGTTATCATCAACGAGGTCAACACTCTCCCCGGATTTACTTCGATAAGTATGTATCCTAAGCTCATGGAGGCAAGCGGCCTTTCATATTCGGATTTGCTCGACTCGCTGATAACTCTTGCAATAGACAGGGCTTAAGGAGAAGTATGGATAAAAAGGCGTATATCAAAATAAAAAACGTTCAGACCTTTGAGGACGACAAGGATATAACCGAGCTTACAACCGTCGGAAGATACAACGCCTCCGACGGTGAGTTTGTGATTTCCTATGACGACACGCAAACCACAGGCTTTGAGGGAAGCACAACCGTGCTTAATGTGGATAAAAACGGCTGCGTTGTGATGCGGCGAAACGGCACTTCAAATTCAAATCTGATAATCGAGGGCGGGAAAAAGCACCATTGCCATTACGGAACGCCTTACGGTGAAATGATGATGGGTATTGACACCGAAAAGGTTATATGCAATCTCGGCAGCGACGGCGGAGAATTGTATTTTAAGTACACAATCGACATAAATTCGCTTTTTATGTCGGAAAACGAAATTTTTATTACAGTAGAGGAAGCTTAAATGAAACAGAGTTTAATTGACAGCGCAAAGGATCAGGTTAAGGAAATAATTTTAAACGCTTTGGGAAGTCTTGTTGCGAAAGGAAAAGCTCCCGAAGAGCCCCTGCCCGCATTTTCCGTTGAAAGGACAAACGACCCCTCTCACGGCGACTTTGCGGCGAATGTTGCAATGGTATCCGCAAAAATTTTCAAACTTCCTCCCAGAAGCATTGCCGAGCTTATTGCGGGCGAAATCGTTCTTGACGGAACATATTTCGACAAGGTTGAAATCGCAGGTCCGGGATTTATGAACTTCTTTCTCGGCGCATTGTGGTTCGGCGAGGCTGTTGAAAATGTTATAGAAAGCGGCGGGGATTACGGCAAAACCGATATGGGCGCAGGCAAAAGCGTTCTGGTCGAGTTTGTTTCCGCAAATCCCACAGGACCCATGCACATTGGAAACGCAAGAGGCGGAGCAATAGGCGACTGCCTTGCCGAGGTTCTTTCATGGGCGGGCTACGATGTTAAGAGAGAGTTTTACATCAACGACGCAGGCAACCAGATTAACAAGTTCGGCATTTCGCTTGAGGTACGCTATTTGCAGATATATAAGGGCGATGAGATTGAAATGCCCGAGGACGCTTATCACGGCGAGGATATCAAGGCTCACGCCGAGAGCTTTGCAAAAGAATACGGCGATAAATTCGTGGAGGCGTCAAGCGAGGAGCGCAGAAAGGCTCTTGTTGATTTCGCACTTCCGAAGAATATTGCGAAGCTTGAATCGGATTTGCTCAGATACAGAATTAAATATGACAACTGGTTTAAGGAAAGCAGTCTGCACGAAAACGGTGCGGTAAAAGATATAATCGAAAGGCTTAAGGCAAGCGGATATACATACGAAAAGGACGGAGCGCTTTGGTTTAGAACAACCGCTTTAAGCGACGATCAGGAGGACAGGGTGCTTGTTCGTGCAAACGGCGTTCCCACATATTTTGTCCCTGATATTGCGTACCATTTCAACAAGCTTGTTACAAGGAATTTTGACACGGCTATTGATATTCTCGGTGCAGACCACCACGGCTATATTCCGAGAATGAAGGCGGCTCTGAAGGCGCTGGGAATTGACGAAAGCCGACTCGATATTGTTATAATGCAGATGGTTCGTCTTGTTAAAAACGGCGAAACCTACAAGCTTTCAAAACGCTCGGGAAAGGCGATTACACTGAACGACCTTCTTGACGAAGTGCCCATTGACGCGGCAAGGTTTTTCTTCAATCTCAGGGAGGCTAACAGCCATCTTGATTTTGACCTTGACCTTGCGGTGGAGCAGAGCTCTCAAAACCCGGTTTACTATGTTCAGTATGCTTACGCAAGAATTTGCAGTATACTTTCAAATCTCGAAAAAGAGGGAATAACGCCCCGCCGTCTTTCTGCCGAGGAGCTCGGAGCGGCTTCATCGGAGTCGGAAAAGGCGCTTATTTCACAGCTTGCCATGTTCCCCAATGAGGTTAACAAGGCGGCGGCGGAGTATGACCCGTCAAGACTTACGAGATACTGCATGGATACTGCAACGCTGTTTCATAAGTTTTATGCGGCGTGCAGGGTAAAGGGCGAAAGCGAGGAGCTGATGCAGGCAAGACTTTCGCTTTGCGTTGCGGCGAAAATTACGCTGAAAAATCTCCTTACCATGCTCAAAATCGACGCACCTGAAAAAATGTAACCAAGCCGCAGTCTGACTTGAATGTCCGAAATACCATTTAAATTAAATAAATATATAAATAAATCCCGACTGAATT
>JBJESI010000214.1:0-6098 GCA_051882715.1 Oscillospiraceae bacterium | reverse complement strand
ACGAGAACATATAAAGCGTAAAGATGGTACATGGGGCGATGATTTTCAATATGGACTATTAAAAAGAGAGTTTGTATAACAAATCCCAACTTAACTATGAAATAAAAAACCTGAGAAGATATATTCTTCTCAGGTTTTGCTTCTTTAATGCCTAAGGAACGGAGTGCTGTCAGTTTAACAAAGCTCGGTCATTTGCAAATTCCGTGCCGTTGATTTTTGTGAAAGCGGAAAGCAAATCGTCAACAGTCAGCTTTTTCTTCTCTTCGCCTCTTATATCAAGGATAACTTTGCCGTTGTTCATCATAATGAGGCGGTTTCCGTGAGCTATGGCGTCCTTCATATTATGCGTAACCATAAGCGCCGTCAGCTTACCCTCTTCAATGAATTTATCGGAAAGGGCAAGAACATTGGCGGCAGTTTTCGGGTCAAGAGCGGCAGTATGCTCGTCAAGAAGCAGAAGCTTAGGCCTTTTCATAACAGCCATAAGCAGAGTAAGCGCCTGACGCTGACCGCCGGAAAGAAGCCCCACCTTTGTGGTAAGTCTGTCCTCAAGCCCCAAGTCAAGCTGACGGAGCATTTCTTTAAACTGCTCTCTTTCTTTGTGAGAAATAGCCCATTTCAAACCTCTTGACTGACCTCTGCGGCTGGCAAGAGCCATGTTTTCTTCAATCCACATATCTGCGGCTGTGCCCATCATAGGGTCCTGAAAAACTCTGCCGAGATATTTTGCACGTTTATGCTCGGGAAGACGGGTAACGTCAATTCCGTCGATGATAATTGAGCCGCTGTCAACGGGATAAACGCCTGCAATCATATTAAGGATTGTAGATTTACCTGCTCCGTTACCGCCGATAACGGTTACGAAATCGCCCTCCTCAAGAGTGAGATTAACGCCGTTTAAAGCCTTTTTTTCATTGATTGTTCCGGGGTTAAAGGTTTTATATACATTTTTAATTTCAAGCATTTTCAGTTTCCGCCTCCGTATTTTCGTTAACAGGTTTAATCTTATTCTCTGTAATTTTCTGCTTCCAATACGGAACAGCCAGGAACAAAGCGACGATTATTGCCGAGAAGAGCTTGAGGTCGTTTGCATTGAGTCCAAGCTGAAGCACAAGCGTAAGCACAACATAGTAGATTATGCCGCCGAAAACAGCAGATAAAAGTCTAAGGGCAAAGTTTTTGAAAATCTTGCCGAGAATAACCTCGCCGATAATTACTGCGGCAAGTCCGATAACGATAGCGCCTCGGCCCATATTGATATCGGCAAAGCCTTGGAACTGTGAGAGCAAAGCTCCCGCCAAGGCAACGATACCGTTAGAAATAACGATACCTATTATCTTGTTGACATTGGTGTTTATGCCGTTTGCACGCGCCATCGACTGGTTGGAGCCTGTTGCGCGCAGAGAGTGTCCCAGCTCAGTTCCGAAGAACCAATATAAAATCGCAATAATCGCTGCGGCAAAGATAAGTCCGAAAATCAAAGATTTGGGAATGTTTCTGAGTGTAACGATAAGAGGATATTTATCTACCGAAAGGGGAAGGTTTGCTTTTCCGCCGAGTATTCTCAGATTTATTGAATAAAGTGCAAGCTGAGTAAGAATTCCCGCAAGGATAGCAGGTATACCGAATTTGGTGTGAAAAATACCTGTTACAAGGCCTGCCGCACAGCCTGCGGCGAAAGCGATAAGAACGGACAGCCATATGTTTACGCCGTTAGTCGTGCATACTACAAGAACGGCGCCGCCCGTTCCGAACGAGCCGTCAACAGTAAGGTCGGCGACATCGAGAATTTTATAGGTGATATAAACACCGATAGCCATAATACCCCAGATAATACCCTGAGCAAATGCTCCGGGCAGGGAATTGATAAAAGACAGCATAAAAGAAATCCTTTCAAAAAAGCGTTAAAAACATGAATAAGCGATAAGACATTACGTCTTATCGCTGATATTCAAAAAACAGTAGGTTAATTATTCGGCAGCAATAGCCTCATAGGTTGAGGGAACTGTAATGCCGAGCTTCTCGCATCTTGCGGGAACATACTTGTTTGTAAGGTCTGAAGCAAAGCCGATTTCCATTTCGCCGGGGTTCTTGCCGTTTACGAGGATATCGTAAGCCATAAGACCTGCGTTGTAGCCGATGCTGTAGTAGTCAATAGAGAGAGTAGCAATGCCGCAGCCCTTGCAGATGCCCTCTTCGCCTGCTATGATAGGAATTCCTGCAGGCTCTGCGATATTGTTAACAATGCCTGTGCTTGAAGCGATTGTGTTGTCTGTGGGAATGTAGATAACATCGTTTTCAGCGCAAGCGTTGGTTGTTACGGAAGCTATATCGTTTGAGTCTGCGGATGTGTATTCTTTAGAATTGATGCCGAGATTTTTAAGCTCTTCGGCAACGACATTTGCCTGATATTTTGAGTTTGCCTCAGCGGAAGAATAAAGAATTGCAACATTCTTTGCGTCGGGAACAAGCTCTTTAATCATAGCTGCCTGCTTGTCAAGGGGAGCAAGGTCGGAAGTACCTGTTACGTTAGTACCTGTTTTGCCGGTCCAATCGGTGATGCCGAGAGCTGTTGCGTAATCGGTGATGGAAGTAGCAACGATAGGAATTTCCGATGTTGCTGCGGTTGCGGCCTGAAGAGCCGGTGTGGCATTAGCCATGATAAGGTCAACCTTGTTTGAAACAAACTGATTAACAATAGTAGCGGCAGTAGCGGAATCGCCGGAAGCGTTCTGTTCATCGAACTTAACCTTGTCGCCGAGCTTTTCTGTAAGAGCGTCTTTAAATCCCTTTGTAGCAGCGTCGAGCGCATCGTGCTGAACGAGCTGGCAGATGCCGATATTGTAAACGTCGGAAGAGCCGCCGCATCCTGTGAATGTTGTCAAAGAAGCCGCAAGCATGGTGCAGGCTGCCGATAAAGCAAGAATTTTTCTTAATTTCATTTTAACAACTCCTAATATAAATTTAATCAAGACGAAACCGTCAAATGGATTTCATAAGACAAGTATATTACTTTAAAGCAATAAAGTCAATAATTTTTTTAAATTTTTTGAAAAAATTATGTGTAAATTTAATACTTTGGGACGATAAAAGCAAGTCGGAAGGAAATATTAGGAATTTTCAATCATTTCTCTGATATTTTCCATTCTGTTGTCAAGACTTGCGCTTTGCTCGGCACATTCCCTAAGCTCATTTGATAAGTATTCGGTATTATCAATATCTTTTTTATATCTGAGCTTATGCTCAAGACTCGCCCAAAAATCCATTGCGATGGTGCGAAGCTGTATTTCAACCTTCATTGCCTTTTTCTTTTCGGCAAGGAATATCGGAACCTCTACAATGAGATGCAGGCTTCTGTATCCGTTGGGTTTGGGACGCTTGATATAGTCCTTGACTTCGATAAGAGTAATATCGTCCTGATTGAGCAGACAGTCCGCAAGCAGATAAATGTCTTTCGTAAAGGAGCATATAATCCTTATTCCCGCTACATCGAAAATATTGTTTTCGATATCCTCCGGTGTAATGGAAAGTCCTTTTCTTTGAAGCTTTTCAAGAATACTGTTAGGGCTTTTAAGTCTGCTTTTTATTGTTTCAATGGGATTTCTGTCGTGCTGAAGGGAGAATTCCTCGTTCAAAACCTTGAATTTTGTCTCTATTTCCATGATGGCGCAGTTGTAATATGCCATCAGCTCCCGAAACGCCATTGATTTAGATTCAAGCCACTCGATCGCCTGTTTTTTATCTACGACCGGCACAAGCTCTTTTTCTGCGGTTTCATTTTCGTCAATGATAGCCGTATTGTTCATCGCTTTAACTTCCTTTTAATTATATTTTACCGAATTTTTAAAGTAGTTATCAAGAAGCTTTTTTGTCTTGAGCTCGGTAAAGTTGTAGCTTTTGATTGAAAATTCGTAATCCTCGTACTCTGCATATCTGCTGTTAAGCTCGCGCAAAGCCTTTGAAGAGTTCTGGATGTCGTCGCCGTCCGCAATTTCTATCAAATACGGCACTGCGCTGTCCCCAAGCCTGCAGATTGACGAAACATCAAGCTCCTCAAGCTTTCCGGATTCGTAGGCGCTTGTATTGTAAGAAGCGATAACTCTGTCAATATCCGCAAAGCCCACCGCTAAGCCGATAACGGTGCAAATAACGACGGTAGCTTTCATAAACGGGAATTTAGGATTGAGAATATGAATGAACACGCCTGCAATCAGCACAAGAAGCATAACCATGAACACGCTTGTGAGCACACGGAGTCTTGTAAGCCCGAAGAAGTCGATGTAAAGGAACATTTTTGAAAGAGAAGCCGCAATGAGGAAAACAGCAAAGAAAAGTACAAAGCTGCATGTTATTTTCACGGGAAGGGCAACCTTTCCGTCCTTTATTTTGGAAATCAGCAGTGCAATTCCGACAATCACAAGATTGATAACCACAATCACGGACATTTCAAAGAAGCCCTGCCTTGCGTAGTTTGCGGGCGTATTGTCGTAGCCTGCGGGGAGCATTCCCGAAAATGCGCTGACGAAATAGAGAAGCTGTGAAAAAATATAACACAGATAGAAAACCGAAACGCATGCAAGAACCGTTGCGGTTATCGTATAAGGCAAGGGACCTCCCGAAAAGGCTTTTTCGTTATTTTGAGGATAGTCCGTAGACTTTTTCTTCGCAAACGAATAAACGGCGGAGAAAAGGAAGGGCAAAAGCAAAATCGCAAGTACAAATTTCCACAGTATTTCCGTAAGGCTTCCGAAGATTTTGTCCATCATGGAGGAGAAAGCCACATCCGATGAAATAAGAATCGGAACTATAACAAAAAGCAGGGGAATTGAAATGATAACGCCTATAAAAATCTGCCAGAAGGTAGAGCCTGCCTTTTTGCCCTCCTCCTTTGCGTTATGCCTGAAGGAAGAGATGAAAATTCCGATATAAGCAAAGGGTCTGTAAAGGTATGTAATGAACGGCTCAACCCATAATCCCAGCGATATAGGCTTAATATGCTCCGTATGGGTTACCTGAGTAAGCACTGCCGAGTAAAAGAAGAGGTCGGCGCAGACAGCCAAAAAGTTTATGAGTCCGTCTGCAAAAAGCGTGGGAATTAAAGAAACCGCTATTGAAAGTACGGTAAGCGTAAAGGTAAAGGGAGTGAATTTTGCGTCCTCGTTTGATTTAAAGGCGTAAACAAGGGAGCTTACAAGAATCCACATAAAGGTGAAGGTGTATCCGAATTTGAAGCCTCCTCCGAGGGCGGCATTGTTGATAAAGAAAGCACCGACAAAAAATACAACAAGCATTATTTTATCAAGCATGGTGATTTTGTCGTACACCTTGGGCTTTGGTTGAAATGCGGGACGCGGAGGAACGGGCGGAGGCGGATACTGTCCGTTAAATCCTCCGTAAGGATTGTTCATTTGCGGTCCGTTTTGAAAATTCGGATTTGTAAAATTACCGCCGGCTTGACCGGGATTAAAATTATTCTGCGGGTTAAAATTATTTTGCGGATTAAAATTAGTATTTTCCATAAAAATACCTCCTATGAAAACAATATAACACAGATAGCCGTCAAATGCAAATAAATTTTGACTCCTTTACGCAAACCTTTAACCAAAATCCGACAAAAAGAATAGTATATATTGCACGGCAAAGCTCTGTCTTTAAAGAGGCGGAAAACAAAGCCGTAAAAATAAAAAAGGAGGCAAATATGAGCGAGCTTACTCAGATAAGCCCCGTCCTTCAGGGACTGCTTGCAACGCTCTTTACATATGCCGTAACCGCTTTGGGAGCGGGAGTGGTTTTTTTCATAAGAACGGTAAATAAAAAAGTTCTCGATTCAATGCTCGGATTTGGTTCGGGAGTAATGCTTGCCGCAAGCTACTGGTCGTTGCTTGCGCCGGCAATAGAGAGAGCAGAGACGCTGAAAATGAACGTCCCCATAGTTGTTTCGCTGGGCTTTTTTTGCGGAGGAATGATAATCATTGTTGCCGACAGGCTTATGTCACGGGCGGGAGCGGGAAAAATAGAGCATACCTACAAACGAAGTATTCTTCTTGTGGGAGCGGTAATGCTCCATAATATCCCCGAAGGGCTTGCGGTAGGGGTAG
>JBJESI010000213.1:2502-6145 GCA_051882715.1 Oscillospiraceae bacterium | reverse complement strand
ACATATTCCGATAACCGTTATAACTGCGGTTTTTATTCCCTTTGCAAGCCCCGAAAGCTGTAAATCGTCGTTAAGCCCCGAGCAGACGCAAAGCGCAAGATAACAGCCGAGCAAAGGAAAGCAAAAGCTTTCGGCAATTACCGTAATAAGCTCGCAGCAGCCAAGCAAAGATAGGTTATAAACGCTCGCCGCTCCCGCGTTTCCTCCGACGGCAATTACTCCCGAAAGAACGGGCACAAAGCTTTTCATAAAAAGAGAAATCATTTTTACCGTGTTAACCGTCTCTTCGATTATTCCCGAAATATGAGTTATTGCCGCCGCCGAGGCGCAGGCGCACGCCGCCGCTCCGTATACCCCCGTAACCTCCGTGCATGAAGAGCCGTCACGGAAATTTTCAAGAGCAGAGTATAAAACAGCTATCGCACACAGTACGCCGAAAAGCTTGAGGGGCGCCGCCGCTTTATCCTTAACAACACCGACTAAATCCGAGACAAGACTGCCGAAGGTAATACTGTCCGCTCCGTTTTTGTCGGCATATTCCCTTGCTTCGTCCGAAAGAGCTTCCCTTGCGCTGTCCATTCCGCCGGGCTCATCGGGCTTTTCCTCTGCGGCAAAAGCAGTTGTACAAAGCAACAGAGCAGTAAGAAATAAGGTTATAACCGTTTTCATATTCTTTCCTTTAAATCATATTGTTGACCGTCTTTATAAGCTCCGAAAAAACGGGAAGCGCCGTAAGCGTTATCAGGATTTTTCCCGCAAGCTCAGCTTTTGAGGCAAGACCGTTTTCGCCTGCGTCACGGCAGGCGTCCGCCGCAAACTGCGTGAGATAGCATATTCCCAAGGTTTTTAGGAGCACCGAAAAAAGCGTTTCGGAGTCCGAAAAAGAGCTCATCAGATTTTGTATTTCCTCTATAACGGGCTTTGCGCTTATAAAAGCCGCAATTACTATTATTGCTCCTGCGGCAAGCCCGACAAAAATTCTGTACTCCGGCTTGTACTGATTCAGCACGACGCAAAGCACAGCCGCCGTAATCGCAAGCCCTAAAACAGCCGTAATGCTCATTACCACAAACCAAACAGGGATTTTATCGTATCAAAAAGACTTGCTATCTCGCCTACAAGCATCATCAGCACCACAATCAGCCCCGCAAGCGTGGTCATAAGCGCCTGCTCTTCCCTGCCCGAGCGCATTAAAAGCTGGTTCAAAACAGCAACGATTATCCCGATTGCCGCTATTTTAAAAATCAAATCAACGTCCATTTTTATCTCCTACATAAGAACAATCGCAATTCCCGCTCCGCTTACCGCACCGAGACTTCTGTAAAGTCTGCCCTTACTCCGAGCCTCCTCACGGGCGTCGGAAAGCCTTGCAAAGAGCTTCTCCCTTGCAAGTGTCAGCATACTGATTTCACCGTCGGCGTCGCTCCTGCCGAGGGCGTTGCCTATTCCTGCAAGGATCTCGATGTCCTCCATCTTCATATTGCTTTTTGAGGCGGAAAGCGCTCTTTGCCACGCTGTGCTGAATTCTCCCTCACATTCGAGCTTTTCAATAAACTCAAGAGACTTGTATTCACAGGAGGCTTTCAGGGAATTGCAGATTTCCGATACGGTCATTCTCCTGTAACGAATCATTGTGATAATTCCGTCCGTCATTTTTATCGCCGCTTCAAGCTCTCTGCATCTGTTTTTAAGCCTTGCCGACATCGCAAGTCCCGCAAATGTACCCGAAGCCGCAAGTATTATCAGTCCCGAAATTTTCAGCATTGTATTCCTCCGCACTGATTATTCTCTTAACCTTCCCGATATTCGGAGCCGTGTCAAGAAGAACGATTTTCTCAAACGCTCCCGCAGAAATCAGCCTGTCAATATGCTCACGCCGCTTTAATTCCTCAAGGCTTCCGGCATGAGCTGTGCATATTATTTTTACTCCGCAGTTAAGACATTCGCAGAGCCTGTCAGCCTCATTTTTTCCGCCTATTTCGTCACAAACCACAAAATCGGGCGACATCGTCCGTACAGCGCACATAATTCCGTCGGACTTTCGGTATTCGCAGAAGACATCGGTAAATCTACCCACATCATTCTGTGCTTCGCCGTGATAGGAGGCGGATATTTCGTTACGCTCGTCCACAACGCTTACCCGTGAGCTTTCTCCGATTATCCGTGTTAAATCACGGAGCAGGGTTGTCTTTCCGCAGTTGGGAGGCCCTACAAGCAATACGCTCTCGGCATTTTCGGAAAAAAGAGTTCCTGCAAGCCCGCAGGCGCACCCCTTGATTTCACGGGCAATTCTTATATTAAGCGCAGAAATATTTTTAACGGCGCAGATTTCTCCGTTTTTTATTACCGCCGTGCCGCAAAAACCTATTCTGTGGCCTCCCTTTACGGTTATGTATCCTTCGGCAAGCTCTTTTTCATAGCTGTAAACCGAAAATTCGCAGGCTTTGTTTATGACCGAATCTATTTCGGCTTTAGTGACTGTCCTGCCGTGCAGCTCCACAGGCTCTCCGTCCGCAGTCAGAGCAACGGGGCGGTTTAACCTTAAACGGATTTCCTGAAGCTTTCCGAGCATTTCTTCGGAAAGCGAACCGATTTCAGAGCAAATACGCCCCGGTAAATAGTAAAAAACCGTATCAAGCCGTGATTGTTTAACATCCATCATTTTCACCTCTTGTGAAAATATATTCACGCTTGTACGGTTTTAGACGTGCAAAATGCGGCAGAATTAAGACAATGCCTTTGCGGTATCGCCTTAATTCTGCCGCATTTAAATCGGAGCAAAGCCTGATAAAAGCAGGCTCGGCTAATTCACATCTGACGGGGTTTCGTTTAAAATAAAAGCTCTGCTTAAATCGTTTTCTCTTACCGACCTTATATTAACTCCTACCTTGTAGGTTTTGTCGGGATTGCTGGCAAGGTGAAAGTCAAGGACTGCATACACGTCACGGTATCCGACATAATAAAACACATCTGAAATTCCGTCAAATACCGCCGTATCCCCCTGAACATCGGAGTGAATGTGCGGATAGCTTATGCTATCGTCCTCCCCACTGTTAAAGCCGTCATAATTTAAAAGCTGTTCCTCGGTAAACATGGTGATTTGACCGCTTTTTCTGAACACATAGCTCTCATAAACAAATCCCACCTTGTTTATGTGGTTGCCGGGAAGCACCTGAACATAACATTCCGATGTCAGCAGGGGATCGTCGATGAAATACCCGGAATCTCCGTTTCTGTTATCATAAAATTTCAAAGTCCTTTCGCCGTTTTCCATCACGGCATACATTTCGGAATCCAACATACTTACGTCGTCCCTCCAAATAATCTTGCCGAAAAGATTATCGGCAAATTCCAGCTCCGAAGGGGTATTTGCGTCTGAATAGCAGAACACATTTCCCGGCACGGCGTACATAGTATAGCCGTACCCGTCGGGCTTTGACGAATCCGGATAAATATAATATGTATAGCACTCACGCATAAAGCACTCCTCATATTGATAACGCTTTCCCGAAAAAAGCGAGAATTCCTTAATAAAGCCTTTTACATAATTAAAAGCACTGCTTTTTTCCTTGGACAGAGAAATTACGGGATTTTTCAGTATATACTCCCTCAGGCTTTCAGACAAGCCGCAGGTAAACACATT
>JBJESI010000213.1:0-2402 GCA_051882715.1 Oscillospiraceae bacterium | reverse complement strand
GATTTTTCAGTATATACTCCCTCAGGCTTTCAGACAAGCCGCAGGTAAACACATTGTATGTCAGACGTCCTTCACCGTCCGCCGGCTGATTGTTTCCGAAATAATTATTGAAAAAGCTGTTGTATCTCTGAAAATCCGTATTATAAGAAACTGCGCTGACGGCTTCATAATAATTAAGCTTTTTTGCTTCAAGCATTTTAAAATTATCCGAGAGTGCAAAGCTTTCAACCTCATACTCGCCGGACGAGCCTCCGAAAACAGGGTGGTTTCCTCCTCCGATTGCGACTAAGCCTCGGCTATCCTTTGAATAAACCTCAAATTTGTCGGTATCCTCGCCCGCAGAGCCGATTACGCCTTCATGCTTTAAGGTCGGATTTGCGTCTGCATCCGTTGTTATAATCACTTCGGTATCACTGTCGTCAGGCTCTGGATTTGTAATTTGGGGTTGTACTGTGCCCGCTCTGACAGCTAAAATGCACACGGGTACCACAAATACAAAAGCCGCAGCCGCCGACAAAATTCTCCAAATCCTCATTTTCTTCCGCCTTGTCTCCGCTTTTCTGTCGGAAATAACTCGGGCAAGAAGTCTGTCCGCTTCCTCAGGTGAAAAGTCCTCCGGAGAAATAAGCTCTTTTTGCGTTTCGCTGTTGATAAGCTCTTCTTCAAGAATTTCGCTGAAAATATCAGTTATTTTCATCTTGTGTATCCCTCCTTAAGCAAGGATTTTTTGAGCATTTCCTTTCCCCGATACAGACTGTTTTCAACCTTTTTCGGGCTGATTTCGAGAATTTCCGCTATATCCGCAACCTTTTTCATATAAAAATATCTGAGTATAAATATCGAGCGCTCAAGCTCTTTCATCGCGTCAACGGTTTTGTGGAGTATTCTTTCGGATTCTTTTTTATCAAAATCGCCTTCGATATTTATTTCTCCCTTTGTTATTAAATCATTTATGGGAAGCTCGTCGGTTTTGGAAAGCTTCCTGAAATGAGTTACGGCTACGTTTCTCGCTATACCGTGAAAATAGGCTTTCAGCGAATTCCTGCTTTCGTCGAATCTGTCGATGGACTTCCAGAGCGTTATAAAGCAGTCGGAAACCGCTTCCTCTATATCCTGCTCCGTAAAGCCCGACAGTATATTGCGGCAAATTGCTTTTATGTACCCGCCGTAAAGCCTGATTGCCAGAGCAAGCCCTTCATCGGGATTGCTTTTTATTAAGTCAACTGTTTTTTTCTCCTCCGCCGAAAGCACAGCAGTTCACTCCTTCCTTTTAACTATTCGCAAAAATCGGAAAAATCACTCATAAAAATTTTCTTCTTATTTATTTTGATATTTTTCCAAAACCCCCTTTACAATTAAAAAAGTATCTGTTACAATCTGAACGTAATTATTTTACATAAGGAGATTATCTATGCAGTACGGTTACTTTGACGAAGCAAAAAAGGAATACGTAATCACTAAACCCGATACTCCGTCAGCTTGGGCAAACTATCTCGGCTCGCCCGAATACGGTGCTATCATCTCAAACAACGCAGGCGGCTACAGCTTTGTGAAATCCGGCGCTAACGGACGTCACATAAGATACCGCTTCAACTCCGCAGAAACCGATATGCCCGGAAGATATATCTATATCCGCGACAGGGAGTCGGCTGATTACTGGTCTGCTTCATGGCAGCCTGTGGGAAAACCCCTGGACTTATATGAGTCAAAATGCTGTCACGGAACGGCATATACTACCATAACCTCATTATACAGCAAAATCTCCACAGAAACAACATATTATGTTCCGCTTAACAAAACATATGAGGTGTGGAATTTCAAGGTTACAAACAATGACACTAAGCCCAGAAAGCTTTCCGTGTTCAGCTACGTTGAGTTCACAAACGAAAACAACTATGAGCAGGATCAGATTAACCTTCAGTACACACTGTTCATATCAAGAACTCATTTCAAGGATAACTTTATCCTTCAGTCCATCAATGAAAATGTTGACAAAAATGAGGACGGCTCAAACAACAGAGAGCGCTTCTTCGGCATGATGGGACAGCCTGTTACCGCTTACTGCGGCGACCGTGACGCATTTATCGGCAGGTACAGAAGCTATGCAAACCCCGTTGCGGTAGAAAACGGTTACTGCGACAATACGCTTAATTACAACAAAAACTCCTGCGGCGCTCTTCAGAGTGACATCAACCTTGAACCGGGAGAAACAAAGCAAATCGTTTTTGTCCTCGGGCAGAGAAATGAAAAAGGAGCAAGAGAAATTCTTGACTGCTACAAGGACGCTTCTGTTTGCGACAAGGAGGTTGAGGAGCTTAAAAGCTACTGGCATTCAAAGCTTGACAATCTTCAGGTTCATACTCCCGATGATAAATTCAACAACATGGTTAATGTGTGGAACG
>JBJESI010000212.1:0-6178 GCA_051882715.1 Oscillospiraceae bacterium | reverse complement strand
TCTTTGCTTGTTAGGTTTGCCATATAAACACCTCCAAAATTTTTCTGTTTTTATTATTCCGTAAATTAAAACGAATATGCAGAGCTTATTTGCAGAGAATATTTTTATGAAAAACTTTAAATATGCAGGACTCGGATTTGTAAGCGGAATTGTAAACGGCCTTTTCGGAGCGGCAGGCGGCGTTATAGCGGTGGAGCTTCTTAAAAGAAGCGGAATTAAGCCCAAAAAAGCGCATGCCACATCAATAGCTATAATTTTATCGCTTAGCATAGTCAGCGCGATAATGTATTTATTCAAGGGAGCTCTTGAATGGCAGACGGCGCTAAAGTATATTTTCGGGGGATTGGCGGGCGCTCTTGTAGGCGCAACAGCTCTTAAAAAAGTACCGAATACCCTGCTCAGAAGAATTTTCGGCGTAATAATAATTATAAGCGCGGTAAGGATGCTGATGAATTTATGATTGAGAGTATAGTAGGCTTCTTTACCGGAATTATCGCTTCACTCGGGCTTGGCGGAGGCTTTATTTTAATAATTTATCTTGTTGACATTTTAGGTACGGACCAAATAGCCGCACAGGGCATAAATCTTGTTTTCTTTTTGCCCATAGCCGTTCTTTCGCTGATAATGCACACAAAAAATAAAATGATTGAGTGGCATACTGTGCCGGCGGCAAGTATTTTCGGCGCTTTGGGCGCAGTGCTCGGAACGCTTATCGCTTTAAATATAAATTCAAAATATATAAAAATCGGCTTTGCGGTTATGTTAATAATTGTGGGTGTTAAAGAAATATTTTTTCAGGAAAAAAGTAAAAAATAACTTAGGCAAGAAGTCCCCCGCCTCTTGCCATGTTAACTGAGGGGCAAACCCTTATTGAAAAGCGGCTTGAAATCCAATTCGGAAATCAAGCCGCTTAAGTTATTTTGATGATTTAGTTTTTCTTTTTTTTCAGAATGAAATATGCTATTAAGGAAACAGACGTTAAAAGGGTTATAATAAGCGAAATCTTTTGAAGGGCAGTTCCTTTATAGAAAACCTTTAAGGTACCTGAAGCATTTTCAGGGATAACAGCCTCGCACAGACCGCAGTCATCGCTTCCGCTCACCTCAAGCTTAGCGGTTGTCCCGTCGTCATACTCAAATTCTGCGGCATATCCTATGTAGTAAATCAGCGGAACCTGTATCTTATTTATACTATTTTTACCGTCGAGCCTTACCAGAACGGTTGTTCCGTCCTTGCTGTACTCGTAGGTGTTTCCCAAATTATCTTTTACAATATCGCACTGGTTAAGAGCGATATTCTTGTTTTGAAGCGTGAAATAGGGAAGCCATTCGCCTGCACCGGTACGGCAGGTGCCGTCGTAGCCGTCGTCATAGTTTTCCGAGAAGTACTGAGGACTTCTGTAACGGTAGCTCGGATCAATAGTTTTAATGTGCATTATGCCGAATAGGCAGATTACGCAGGCGGCTATGGAGTAAATACGTACTGAGGCTTTGCGGTCGCGCTTAACAGCAAGCATGATATATACGCAGGCGGCAAAGCTCAGCAGAATTGACGCAGCTATAAACAGTCTCCAGGAAAACTGAATATTGTTCATAACGGTTTTGTTGAAAGCCGACCAAGGGATAAGCTTTGTTGCAAAAAGAGCTGCTCCCAGTCCGAAAGCGGCAAACATATCGCCTGCGCTCAGCAGGGAAGAAAGCTTACGGTCGGATTTATAATCTTTTTTGCTTATCGCAATTCTAAGCGCCAAGGGCAGAATAAGAGCAAGACCGATGCCCATCATTCCGTCGGCCATTTTGACATCCGAAAACAGATAGTTTATTTCAATAGCCGAGTCGCCTACTTTTCTTGTGGGATGAGAAACTCTCAGATCCATTCTTGTCATCAGCTCGATAAGCGGAATCCAGTAGAAGGCTGTCAGCAAAAGAACTGCGGCGCAGGTTATGCAGAGCTTTATTATTTTCTTCTTTGAGGAAAAGGTTTTCTTAAAATTAAAAATAAGAACAAGTGCATAAATAAGCACGCATAAAAAAGTGGATATTGTATGGCTCAGGACAAGTCCGATAAATCCTATCGCCATAATGACAGGATGAGAAAAGTCCTCATACAGAAAATCGTAAAGCCCGTAGATAACAAGAGGTATAAAGATGAACGCCTGTATTTCTCCCACAGAGCCGCGCGTATAAAGGTTGTCGAGATGATACTGCGACAAGCTGAAAAGACAAGCGCAAATCGTAGCCGCAAGGGGATTTTTTGTCATTTTGTCAGCAGCGTAAAATGCGGTAAAAAAGCACGCTATTCCGCACAGACAAAGAAACAGGTTATAGCTTACGTTAATATCAAGACCTATAAGCCTGAAAATTGCGGGAATATAAAGCAATAAATCGGGATAGCACAGACTGCTTGCGTAGCCGAGCCCCTGATAGAAGAAATAATTTATGCGTGAAAAGGGATGGCCGTCGATAATCTGTTGCTTTAAGGCCTCTATTCTCGCAATGTGATACCATGCGTCGTGACCGAAAATCTGTGCCTTGTTGCAAAAAGGTATTGCAATTATGATTGCAGTCGCAACAAAGACAGCAAGGCAAAAAAGCTTTTCAGCCGAAGTCATGCTTTCTGTAAATTTAAAAAATTTTGTCTTTTTCTTAACAGCTTTCTCCATAAAATCTCCGTTTTAATATAGACAGAATTCCCCGATTTCAAGCTTGGGGAACATTAAGCAGACAGCTTTCCGAAAATCGGAAAGCTGTAACGTTTTAGTTTGATTTGTCTGATTATTCAGCGGTTACTTCTTCTTCCGCAGGTTCTTCAGCTTCTTCTTCTACAGCCTCAGGCTCTGACAAAGCTCTGATTGAAAGGCTTATCTTCTGATTATCAAAGTCAATGCCGACAATCTTAGCTTCAACCTCCTGACCGACTGAAAGAACATCTGCTACATTGTTAACTCTCTCGGTTGAAATCTGGGAAACATGAACAAGACCGTCAATTCCGTCGATAATTCTAACGAAAGCTCCGAAGGAGGTGATGGAAACAACAGGCCCCGTAATAACATCGCCTTCGCTGTATTTAGCCTTAAAGATTTCCCAAGGGTTGTCCTCAGGCTTCTTGTAGCCGAGAGAAATGCGCTTTTTGCCGTCTGTTTCCTCGATATCCTTAACGAATACTTCAAGAACATCGCCAACGCTTACAACCTGTGAAGGATGCTTAATTCTGTTCCATGAAAGCTCGGAGATATGTACCATACCGTCAACAGCGCCGAGATTTACAAATGCACCGTAGTTAGTAAGAGATTTAACCTCGCCCTTGAATACATCGCCCACTTTAATGTTGTTCCAGAATTCTTCCTGAGCGGCCTTTCTTTCTTCTTTAAGAACTGCCTTGATTGAGCCGACAGCACGGGCACGCTGCTCGTTGATGTCGATAATCTTAAACTTAACATTTGTTTTGAGAAGCTCTTCAAGCTTGTCGTTTCTTGAAAGAGTAGCCTGAGAAGCGGGGATAAATACCTTAACGTCGTTTGCAAGAACGATAACGCCGCCCTTAACCACGTTTGTAACAGTGCCTTCAAGAACTGTTCCTGCGTTGAAAGCCTCAACGAGCTTTTCAAAGCCTATCATTGAGTCAACTCTCTTTTTGGAGAGGGTAACAACGCCCTCCTGGTCGTTTACCTTGATAACGATGAGTTCAACCTCGTCGCCGGGCTTAACCACATCCTGAGGAGCAAGAGCGGAATTATCAGAAAGCTCTGAACGGGGGATATAACCGGTCTGCTTAACGCCGATGTCAACAATGGCTTCATTGTTATTGACAGAGGTGATAAGACCTCTAACCCTGTTCCCCGTATATAATTTTCTGAAGGATTGCTCTAACGCCTCTTCAAAATTGAAATCGTCTTCTTTGTTTGTCAAAATATCCGTCATGGTATTTTGTACCTCCTTGATTAAATATGCCGGTGTAGACGCCCCGGCTGTTATACCAATCGATTCGGCACGGGAAAAATCCAGCCCAAAAAGCTCGTCGGCCGTTTCGACATGATAAGTTAAAGTATTTTCACGGCAGATATCGTAAAGCTTAATTGTATTAGAGCTGTGTCTGCCGCCTATGACAATCATGCAGTCAACCTTTTTTGAAAGCTCGAAAGCCTCCTGCTGACGTAAATGTGTCGCTTTACATATTGTATCAAAAATTTTTGCGTTTGTATAGTGCTTTTTAATATTTTTATTAAAAAATTTCCAAGAATTTTCGTTAAAAGTCGTTTGTGCGACAAAAACAGGGGAATTATCAGAGCTAATTTCTATATTTTGTAATTCTTCCTCCGTTTTAAAGACAAAAGAATCGTATTTGCAGTGACCTCTTATTGCAATTACCTCAGGGTGATTTTCGTCTCCTGCGATTATTACGGGATTGCCGTCCGAGGAATTTTCACGGACGATTTTATGTATTTTTGAAACATAAGGGCAGGTAGCGTCAACGTACTCAATACCTTTTGCCTCAAGCTCATCGTAAACGCTTTGCGCCACGCCGTGAGAGCGGATAACCACTACTTCGCCGGGAAGCGCCTCGCTGATGCTGTTTATTGTTCTTACGCCTTTTTTTGCGAGAGCCTCGACGACTTGACTGTTGTGGATAATCGGACCCAGCGTTGCAACGCTCCGCCCTTCATCCGCAAGCTTGTTTACCAGCGAAACCGCTCTGTCAACCCCGAAGCAAAATCCGGCTGTTTCAGCGACCGTTATCATTGTTATCCTCCAGAAGTGCGGCAATTTCTCCCATAATTCTGTTTGTGGTATTTTTGATTTGATGCCTGTCTGTATCGGAAATTTTAATTTCCTCTGCGGGAATCAGCTTTCCTATCCTTATTGAAACCTTTGAACGGAATTTAGGTCTGCCGTCGTATTTTATTGCATAGGGGAGCAGGTCTGCGCCCGACATTCCTGCGATAACCGAAACTCCCGAACGTCCGCGGCACAGCTTGCCGTTAAGAGAGCGTGTTCCCTCAGGGAAAATAACAAAGATTTTGCCGCTTTTAATTCTTGAAACAGCTTCCTCCAGCGGAGCGGAATCGCCCGAACCTCTCTCTACGGGAAAGGCGCCGAGCTTTGTAATAAACCAGCCGAAAAACTTGTTTCTGAAAAGCTCCTTCTTTGCCATGAAGCAGTATTTGCCTTTAAGGAAAACGGCGATTAAGACAGGGTCCCAGTAAGACTGATGGTTGCTGGCGACTATGTACCCTCCTTTATCCGGCACATTTTCTTTTCCTATAACCTCTACATTAAACCAGAGCTTAACGAAGCTTCTGACCAAAAACACTAAAAAATTATACATAACCTTTTCCTCACAGCTTCTTATGCAAAATATCAAGGACAGCCTCAACGGACTGCTCAAGCGTCATACCCGTTGTGTCGAACAGCACTGCGTCGTCCGCCTGCTTAAGGGGAGAAACCTTCCTGTTCATATCGTTGTAATCACGCTGATTTACCTCGTCAAGAACCCTTTGATACTCGACCTTCGCGCCCTTTTCGATAAGCTCCTTGTATCTCCTTTCGGCTCTTTCCTCGGGGCTTGCCGTAAGAAAGATTTTAACATCTGCGTCAGGCAAAACAACTGTTCCTATGTCACGGCCGTCCATAATGACATTGTTTTCACGGGCTATTTTCCTTTGCAGCCCGAAAAGAAATTCACGCACGGGAGGCAATGCAGAAATATCCGACGCTCCCATGGAAATTTCGGGAGTCCTTATTTTTTCCGAAACGTCTTTTCCGTTAAGAAAAACTCTTTGAGCGCCGTCAATGAATTTCAGCTCAACCGACGCTTTCGGAAGAATTTTAGTAACGCCCTCTTCGTCCTTACAGGAAACATTCATTTCATGGGCAAAAAGAGCAAGCGCACGGTACAGAGCGCCTGTATCCACATAAATGTAATTAAGCTTTGCGGCAACACCTTTGGCAACCGTGCTTTTGCCTGCGCCTGCAGGCCCGTCGATAGCGATATTGATAGACATAATTTTTTCTCCTTTAAACATTCTTTCCTGCCGTAAATCCCGTGGAAAAAGCAATCTGAAGATTATATCCGCCCGTATAAGCGTCAACATCCAAGATTTCGCCCGCAAAGAAAAGTCCCTTGCAGAGCTTTGATTCCATTGTTTTGGGATTTATCTGCGAAAGGCTTATTCCGCCCC
>JBJESI010000211.1:0-6287 GCA_051882715.1 Oscillospiraceae bacterium | reverse complement strand
GTTGTCGGCAGATACTATGCAATGGACAGAGATAACCGTTGGGACCGTGTTGAAAAGGCTTATAATGCAATGTGCTTCGGCGAGGGAGAAAAGACTTCAGATCCCGTTAAGGCCATTGAAGAGTCTTATAATAAGGGCATTACCGATGAATTTATCGAGCCTATCGTCTGCACCGAGGACGGACAAATCAAGGCGGGCGACAGCGTAGTATTCTTCAATTTCCGCCCCGACAGAGCAAGAGAAATCACCAGAACTCTTGTTGATCCTGCTTTTGACGGCTTCGAAAGAAAGAACGGATTATTCCCCTTAACCTATGTTTGCATGACTCAGTACGACGCAACAATGCCCGGTGTGCTTGTTGCCTTCAAGCCCCAGAGCCTTGAAAACACTCTCGGCGAATACCTCAGCAAGCTCGGAAAAACCCAGCTTAGAATTGCCGAAACCGAAAAGTATGCGCATGTAACCTTCTTCTTTAACGGCGGTGTTGAAACCGTAAACGAGGGCGAGGACAGAGCGCTTATTCCTTCACCCAAGGTTGCAACCTACGATCTCAAGCCGGAAATGAGCGCATACGAGGTAACAGACGAGGTATTAAAGAGAATTGAATCTGATAAATACGATGTAATTATTCTTAATTTTGCAAACTGCGATATGGTAGGTCATACAGGAGTGTTTGACGCTGCCAAAGCGGCGGTTGAAGCAGTTGATACCTGTCTCGGCAAGGTTGTTGACGCTGTTCTTGCAAAGGGCGGAGTAGCGTTTATTACCGCAGACCACGGAAACGCAGACCAGATGTACGAGCCCGACGGTTCGCCTTTCACGGCTCATACAACAAACCCCGTTCCATTTGTTGTTGCCGGAATTCCCTGCGAGCTTCGCGAGGGCGGACGCCTTTGCGATATTGCTCCCACTATGCTTAAGGTAATGGGCATTGAACAGCCTGCGGAAATGACGGGAGTCAGCATAATTAAATAATCAAGCCGTAAGATGTCCCCCGCCTCTAAGGCGGCGGGTTCCATTTCAGTCTTTCAGTAGGGGTAAGAGTCCCCTACTGAAACCCTGAGGAGCTAAAGCTCCCTGCGGCGATTGCAATTGTCGCAGCCTGATTAAGCGAGCTTATCAGGCTTTGCTCCGATTTAAATAAATTCAATTCGGCGCTTCGCTTTACTCACCCGATAAATGAGTAAAGCGAAGCCTTTTTTGTTAAAAAGTCTGCGAAAAATGACGAAAAAAGAATATTCGCAACGATTTTGCATTCTGCGGCTACGAATATGCATTTTCGGTTGTAATTTTTAAAAAAGAGTAGTATAAATATAAATGCGGAGTACACCGCAAGTACTCCTGCTAAAATGGTGATAGGAATCATCCCCACAGAAACTGCTGTGATTAAATTCATGGCAAATCCCTGATACCGTGGCTTACAACACGGTATCTTTTTTTGTTTAAGTATATGCAATTATAAGTCTATCAAATATATTTTGCCTAATTTTTATCTTGCAATAAACGTTTATGTGTGTTAAAATAGTATTAAGATATTCGGACGTAAATAATAAACATCTTGTCAAAATAAAGGGACGCCGTCCCGATTGATTTAGGAGGTAAAAATGTTTAGCTTTAAAAAGATTATTTCTTTAATCCTGTCATGTGCGATGCTGGGCGTGTTTGCATGCTCCAATTCATTTGCAGAGGGCGATACCGTAACTGAGGACGGTTTCACTATTTCATCGGGAAATGTGCTAAAATCATATAGCGGCACAGCAACGGATGTCGTTATTCCCGACGGTGTAATTGCAATCACCGACGGATGCTTTTCTCAAAATTATAATATCGAATCTGTTACAATTCCTGCAAGCTTAAAGCAAATAGGAGATCAGGTTTTTTATACCTGTATCCGTTTGAAGAGTGTTAACTTTGCCGCAAACAGCGAGCTTCAGCTCATTGGCAAAATGGCGTTTGCAAACTGTCCTGTGCTCGAAAGCGTCACCTTGCCTCAGAATGTTAGAGAGATTGGTACATACACCTTTATGAGTTGTACTAATCTCAAAAGCGTTGTGCTTCCCGAAAAAATAACCGTTATTCCCGATTCTGCTTTCAGTTCCTGCAAAAACCTAACCTCTGTTGAAATTAAGGGAAACGTTACATCTCTCGGCGAGAAAGCGTTTTACGAGTGCGAGAAGCTTGAAACGCTTAATCTTCCTTCAACTGTTTCCTCAATCGGTCAGTTTGCATTTAGATATTGCAAAGCCATGAAATCGCTTGATTTGTCGAAATGCACCTCGCTTACAACCTTGGAAATGGGTGTGTTTGCAGATATGTCTCTTGTTGAAGAAATCACTCTCCCTTCCGGTATAAAGACAATCAAGGGAAGCGCATTTTATAATCTTCCTTTGCTTAAAGAGGTAGTTATTGGAAAAAACGTGGAAGTCATTGAAAATAATGCTTTTTCAAATATGAGCGGAGACTTTACAATTAAATGTTATAACAGTTCCGTAGCTCATCAGTACGCTGAGGCAAACAATATTAATTATACGCTCCTTGACTCTGATACGGATACGGAAACCGACTCAGATACAGATACGGAAACCGATACAGATTCTGATACTGATACGGATACATCAACTGATACCGATACAGACACAGATACAGCTACCGATACAGATACAGCTACCGATACGGATACGGCAACTGACACTGATACAGTGACCGATACAGATACAGCTACCGATACGGACACGGCAACTGACACTGATACAGCGACCGATACAGATACATCTACCGATGCGGATACGGCAACTGACACTGATACAGCGACCGATACAGATACAGCTACCGATACGGACACGGCAACTGACACAGATACAGCTACCGATACGGATACGGCAACCGATACAGATACAGCTACCGACACGGACACAGCTACTGATACAGACACGGCAACTGACACTGATACAGATACAGATTCTGACAATTATGATAAGGGCGATGTAAACGGAGATAAAACCGTGGATATTGTTGATGTTGTAGTTGCAAGAGCCTTTATCGTCGGTAATTCTCAGCTTGACGACGACTCAATAGCGAGGGGCGATATGGACGGCAGCGGTAAGTTGGACATCGTTGACGTAGTGCTAATCAGAAACAAAATCGTAAACGGATAAAATTTCTTATGCGTTTTGAAAATACATTTTAATATTTTAATGCAGCAAGCCTTGTCTTGCTGCATTTCTTTTTATTCTCAATAAGTATTTACGGCGAAGATTTCAGTAAATAATAAGTTTGGATTTGTTGACATGCCGCAAAAATGCTGATATAATAATTAAGCGAAATTCTGATATATATTCGGATTTTCTTAAATTGTTAATGAACAGGAGGATGCGAAATGGAAAATACAGTGCCGGAAGAAATAATAACTCTTTTTGAAGAAAGAAAATTTGCCCAGCTGCGAAGTATTGTAAGCGAAATGAACGCCGCAGACGTAGTGCTGATTTTTGAAGAAATTCCTTCTCGCGATCTTCCGCTTTTGTTCAGATTGTTGCCTAAGGAGCTTGCGGCTGAAACCTTTGTCGAAATGGATCCTGATATGCAGCTGTCGCTTATTGAGGCGTTCAGCGACCGTGAGCTTCGCGAAGTCGTAGACGAAATGTACGTCGACGATACGGTTGACATTATCGAGGAAATGCCTGCAAATGTTGTAGCAAAAATTTTAAGAAACACAAATTCGGAAACAAGAAAGGTAATCAACGAGATTCTAAAATACCCCAAGGACAGTGCGGGAAGCATTATGACCACGGAGTATATAGATTTAAAGCGTCATATGACTGTTGCAGATGCGTTTGTACGTATCCGCAAAATGGGCGTTGACTCTGAAACGATATACACCTGCTATGTAACGGAAAACCGTAAGCTTGTGGGACTTGTTTCTGTTAAAAAGCTGCTTATATCCGATGAAAACAGCTCCATTGACGACATAATGGAGACTAATATCATTTACGTAAACACCCATGATGATAAGGAAGACGTAGCGAGAATGTTCGGGAAATACGACTTTCTTGCCATACCTGTTGTTGATACAGAGGAGCGTCTTGTCGGTATTGTAACCTTCGACGATGCTATGGACGTCATTGAGGAGGAGAACACCGAGGATATCGAAAAGATGGCTTCAATCGCACCTACCGATAAGCCGTATCTTAAAACAGGCGTTTTTGAAACTTGGAAAACCCGAATAGTTTGGCTTCTTTTCCTTATGATTTCTTCCACATTTACGCAGATGATATTAAATAATTATGAAGATAAGCTAAAAGCGATTGCCGTTTTAACATCCTTTATTCCGATGATAATGGGAACGGGCGGAAACTCAGGAAACCAGTCGTCGGTTACCGTTATTCGAGGATTATCCCTCGGAGATATTGAACTTCGGGATATTTTCAAGGTTATCGGCAAGGAAATGCGTGTTGCGCTTCTGTGCGGAACAACGCTTGCGGCGGCAAATTTCGTTAAAATGCTTCTCGTCGACTGTTTATTGCTCGGCAATTCCGCAATAACGGTCTCTATTGCCGTAACTGTTTCACTTACTATTCTCATGACGGTATTTATGGCGAAAACCATTGGCTGTGTTTTGCCCATGGCGGCAAAGATAATCGGCGTTGACCCTGCTGTTATGGCAAGCCCATTTATTTCAACAATTTCAGACGCATTGTCGCTTTTGATTTACTTTGCAGTAGCAACGCACGTACTCGGAATTTAGTTTTAAACGGAGCATTTTGTGAGAGATTTAACAAAAGGAAGCATAACAAAGAATCTGATATTTTTTGCGTTTCCCGTGCTTATCGGGAACATATTCCAGCAGTTTTATGCGCTTATAGATACAAAAATTGTGGGTGAAACTCTGGGAACTGACGCATTTTCCGCTCTTGGCGCAGTCGGACCTGTTTATTCTCTGATAATAGGCTTTGCAGTCGGAATGTCCAACGGCTTCGGGATAATTATAGCAAAGAATTACGGTGCAAACGATTATATTAAGATGAGGCGTTCCGTGGGCGGAACGCTTATTCTCGGTGTAGGGCTTACGGCGTTGCTTACTGCCGCAAGTCTTTTATCCATAAGGCGGGTGCTGAATTTACTGGGTACTCCCGACATACTCATGAAATCGGCAATGGATTATATAACAGTCATTTTTGCGGGAATGATTTTCACAATGCTCTATAATATTCTTTCGGGAATTTTAAGAGCGCTGGGCGACACAAAAATGCCGCTTGTTTTTCTTGCCGTTTCCAGCGTAATAAATATTATTCTTGATTATTTGTTTATAAAAGGCTTTTCGGCGGGAATTGCCGGGGCAGCCTACGCAACGATAATTTCACAGCTTATCTCTGTTTTGATGTGTTATATTTACATAAGAAAGAGATGTCCGGAGCTTCATTTGAAAGCGGAAGATTTCAAAATAACCTTAGGTGAATACGGAGAGCTTCTCTCCTCCGGAATAGCTATGGGTTTTATGATTTCGTTTGTGGATATAGGCTCTGTTGTGCTGCAATCCGCCGTAAACAGCCTCGGTCCCGACATAATCGCTTCTCATACCGCCGCGAGAAAGGTAAGCGGAATTCTGATGATGCCCTACGGCTCGATTATTTCCGCTATTGCCACATTTTGCGGTCAGAACCTCGGCGCAGGTCAGATTTCAAGAATAAAAAAAGGAATTTTCCGTTCAATAGAGATTTGCTTCATATGGTCCGCGTTTGTATTGATTTTCGGCTATACGGCGCTTTCGCCGATAACGGTAAGCTGGCTTGCCTCAACAAGCGACGCTCAAATTGTCAAAACAGCCGTATTTTATCTTAAAATAAATACGCCGTTTTATTTTGTTCTTACGATACTGCTTATTTTAAGAAGCGCCATGCAGGGCTTCGGAAAACGCATTACGCCGGTTGTGTCCAGCATAATAGAATTATTAGGAAAGATCGGCGTATCGCTTGTTCTTGCGCCTTGGCTTGGATATTTGGGAGTTTGCATATCCGAGCCGATTATATGGATTTTGTGTTCTATATGGCTTGTTGTATCAATGTTAACCGACAAGACCCTTAAAATATGCGGCTGTAAAAATAAATAAGTAAAAAGCGTCTTCTCAAGGAATTAACCTTGGGGAGACGCATGTTATTATGGATTTTATTACAATAACGGAGCGAAGAGTCTTACAATCTGCTGTAAGAAGCCTTTGAAAACTCCCACCTTGCATTTTTCTTCCGTCATTTCCTCGCAAATTTCAAGAGTATTTAAAAAGTCCTCTTTGACCT
>JBJESI010000210.1:0-6321 GCA_051882715.1 Oscillospiraceae bacterium | reverse complement strand
CACTTACAAACGAAACTCTTGTTGATAAGGGCGGAGTTCTGCTGGATCCGTATCAAGCCGTTGATTTTTACAAACAAAAATTAGTTTCGGAATTTGAAAAATTCATTGAATATATGTTGTATTATTTCAAAATGGTAAGGAGCGGAAAGCGCGGCAATATTAAATCCCCGAAGAATTATTTTAAAAATATTAAATCCCCGAAGAATTATTTTAAAAAGGAGCTAAAAGGTAATGGCGAACATCCAAAAAAGAACGGATAAGAGCGGAAAGGTTATAAGCTACTCTGTAAGAGTCCATCGTGGGCGGGATTTGAACGGAAAGCAGTTAAAGCCTTATACCGCAACCTTTAAGCCCGCTCCGCAAATGACCGAAAAGCAAATTGAAAAAGCGCTTAATAAGTTCGTTGTAGAATTTGAGGAGCAATGCAGGAGCGGCCGGGCGAGCGCTTCAAATATAAGGCTTGCTGATTTTTGCGGCAAATACCTTGAAATTATCAAAGGGAAGCTTGCGCCGTCAACCTACGAAATGTATGAAGCTTACATCACAAAGCATATTATTCCCGCTCTCGGACATCTCAAGGTTAAAGACATTCGCCCGGCGCATATTCAGGATTTTGTATCCGCTCTTTCTTCAAGGCCTAAAAAGGAGCGCTCCGGCGAAGATTCAGGCGAAAGGCTCAGCTCATCCACTGTAAGAAGATATTTAACTGTGCTGCAGTCAATCTTTAAGCAGGCAATGAAGCTTCAGCTTATAACAACCAATCCCGCAAGCACTGAATTTCTTACACTTCCGAAAAGCGTTGCGCCGAAGGTTGAAATATTCACAAAGCAAGAAGCCGCTAAAATACTGGAATGCCTTGAAAAAGAAGAACTGCAATTTCAGGTGCTTATTCAGCTTGCAATTATGACCGGTGCAAGGCGCGGAGAGCTTGTCGCTCTGAAATTCACGGATTTTGACTTTATCAATAAAAAAATGACGATAGAAAGAGCCGCCATGAAATTGAAAGGGCAAAAAACTCAGATAAAGCCGCCTAAGGATTACGAAATAAGAGAAGTCGCCTTGAATGACTACTGCTTGACGCTTGTGGAGATGCTTAAAAAGGAAAAGAACAAGGAGCGGGAGCGGCTTGGTTCCGCCTGGCATGAGGGCGGCTGGCTCTTTACTCAATGGAACGGCGAAATTATGAATGTTCAAACGCCGACAAAGCAATTTTCAAAGTTTCTTGAAAAGAACGGCCTGCCGCACAGAAAATTTCACGCCTTAAGGCATACAAGCGCAACGCTGTTACTATATGGCGGAGTAAACATAAAGCAAGTCCAATCAAGGCTCGGACATAGCGACATTGAAACCACAAATAAATATTTGCATTGCATCGAGGAAGCTGACATTGAAGCCACAAACACGCTTTCTATACTTCTTAACCAGAGAGGAACCAAAGAGCGGTTAATGCAAAATTAAAAAATGAGCGGTCTGCTGATAACAAGCAAACCGCTCTTTCTATGTTCATTCTTTGTTTTGATTTAATGCTCCGACATTTATTCTCCTCGGTGACGGGTCCCGTCACCCTGTAAGATATAAAGTCTGTGTGGAGGATTATAGATATACCCAAATCGCAGAGCTCCCTGCGGCGGTTGTAATCGTCGCAGTCGAAGCTTAGTCATGCCGATTTGCAACATCGATGTTACAAATTCAGCCGGATTAAGGGAGCTTATCAGGATTTGCTCCGATTAAAAAATCCGCTCCCTCACCCGGTTCGGGATAAAGCCGTGAGAAGCGGCACAAAAGTTGAATTTTCAAAAAAAGTTGAACTAAAGTTGAACTATTGAGAAAAAGGCAAAAATATAACCGCTCTGCGAAAATCTCGCAAAGCGGCATAAATAAAGGGTTTTCCTTTGGTCTGAGTGACAGGATTTGAACCTGCGACCTCTACCACCCCAAGGTAGCGCGCTACCAATCTGCGCCACACCCAGATACATTCCTGTTGCCATCTAAGCAACAAGAATATAATATCACAGCCTATTCAATTTGTCAATACGATTTTTTAATTTTTTGCGTTTTTTAGTCAATCTCTGTCCGCAAGGCTGTAAAGCTCGCTTTTTTTGAAGCCCGTCCTTTTGGACACCTGCTTGCAGGCCTCGGTCAGCTTCTCGCCGCTCTCTACAAGCCTTTGCACCTCTTTTACAGCGTCTTCAACCGTCAGCTCCTCGGGAACGTCAGGCTTTGCACCCGCTACAACAAGCACATATTCCCCTCTCGGAGCAAGCTCCTCATAAAGCTTAACAGCCTCCTCAAGAGTGGTTTTTACAACCTCCTCATGAAGCTTTGTAAGCTCCCTGCAAAGGGAAATTTCTCTGTTCCCGAAATATTCCAGCATATCCGCCAAGGTTGAGCGCAGCTTATGGGGCGCTTCGTAAAAAATCATTGTTCTTTCTTCGCCGACAAGAGTCTCAAGATGCTCTGTCCGCTGTTTTTTGGCGGTGCTTAAAAAGCCCTCAAAGCAAAACCGTCCCGTAGACTGTCCGCTTATTGCAAGAGCCGAAACGACTGCGCTTGGGCCCGGAACCGCCACAACCTCTATGCCGTTTTCGTGGCAGAGCCGCACCAAATCCTCGCCCGGGTCGCTTATACAGGGCATTCCCGCATCGGTAACAACGGCGCAGGACTCCCCCGAAGCAAGCCTTGCAATAATCTGCTCGCCCCGTTCCCTGATATTGTGCTCATAATAGCTGACGAGCGGCTTTTTTATCCCGAAGCGGTTAAGGAGCTTCAGCGTAACTCTTGTGTCCTCTGCGGCGATAAAATCCACCTTGTTAAGGGTCTCCTCAGCTCTGGGCGACATATCCCCGAGGTTTCCGATAGGAGTTCCCACCACATAAAGCTTACCCGTCATTTTCATTTTCCTTTCGCAAACAATCGCCGTACAGCACGGACGACTCGTTAGGCTTTCCGCTTAAAAAAACCGACGGCATAACACGCATAAAAGGCGCTCCGCCCAGCCTTCCCTCAAGCATAAACAGCCACGGCTCGCTCTTCTCGTTTTTGGCGGCAAAGCGCAGTCTTTTAGGCTCGATTTTGCAGCTTCGCATAGCGTCTATTACATCGGCAAGCCTTTCGGGGCGCTGGCAAACGCAAAGTCTGCCGCCGAATTTAAGCACTCTTGCCGCCGCTTGGCAAATATCGTTTATATCACAGCTCACCTCATGACGGGCGACAGCCTCCGCCGAAGCGGCGCTTACAATCCCCGACTCCGCACGCTTGTAGGGCGGATTGCAGATGACTACATCGACCTGTGAATCGAGCATCACCTTTTTCGGAGCGGAATTAACGCTTGAAACATCCTTTAAATCCGCACAAATCGGGATTATTTTGCCGCAAAGCCCGCTCTTTTCCACGCCGATTTCAAGCTGGCGGACAGCCTGCTCCTGAATGTCAACGGCGTAGACCTTTTTCGGATTAGCGTCGGTGAAAAGAAGCTGGGCTATTATCCCGCAGCCCGTCCCGAACTCGCAAACCGTTTCCCTGCGCTTTACCTCGGCAAATTTTTCAAGGAGAAAAGCGTCGGTGCCGAAGGTATGCTCCGCCGACACGCAAACGCTTATTTTATCGTTCAGCTTTTCAAAGGAATATTCCATTTTACAAAATCACAATGCCGTTTTCGGCGCAGGTTTTATACATTTCGGCAGGCCAAATCGAGGACTGAACCTCGCCGATATGGAGCTTTTCAAGCAGGAACATACAAAGTCTTGACTGACCGATACCGCCGCCGATTGTAAGCGGAAGCTCGCCGTTTGCAATCTGCCTGTGGTAGTCAAAGCCGAGTCTGTCCTCATTATTGCAGAGCTTCAGCTGCTCGATAAGCGATTTTTCGTCAACACGGATTCCCATGGAGGAAATTTCAATAGCTCCGTCGATGGCGTCGTCACGGAAAATTATATCGCCGTTAAGCGACCAGTCGTCGTAATCGGGTGCTCTTCCGCCGTGCTTTATTCCGCTTTTGAGAACTCCGCCTATCTGCATTACAAACACGGTTTTATGAAGCTTAACGATTTCGTTTTCCCTTTCCTCGGGGGAAAGCTCCGGGAACATATCCTCAAGCTCCTGAGTTGTAATAAAGAAAACGTCCTCGCACACGGTGTTTGTAATCTGAGGATAAGCCTTTTTCACCGCCTCCTGCGTTCTTGCCACGGCGCCCACTATGCTTTTTACGGTTTCCTTGAGAAATTCCTCGTTTCTCTGCTCTCTTGTAATGATTTTTTCCCAATCCCACTGGTCAACGAAAACCGAGTGGAGATTATCCATATCATCATCCATGCGAATGGCGTTCATATTGGTGTACAAGCCCTCGCCGGCGGAAAAGCCGTATCTTTTAAGAGCCATTCTTTTCCATTTAGCAAGCGACTGTACTATTTCGGTTTCAACACCTGCTTCCCTTGCGGTAAAGCTTACCTTGCGTTCAACGCCGTTGAGGTCGTCGTTTATTCCGCTTTCCTTTGTTACAAAAAGAGGCGCAGAAATCCTTTCAAGGTTGAGCGCAGCCGAAAGCTCCGTCTGGAAGGTGTCGCTTATCAGCTTGATAGCGCGCTGGGTTTCTCTTAATGACAGCTTTGACTTATAGCCGTCCTTCAGTTTGAGTTTATACATAAAATTCTCCTTATCTGATGCTTCCGACGGTTCTCGGATAGAGAATTACGTCTCTGATGTTGCTGACGCCGGTTACGTACATAATAATTCTTTCAAGGCCGAGTCCGAAGCCGCTGTGGGGCACAGAGCCGAATTTTCTTAAATCAATGTAGTCGGCGTACTCGTCCATAGTCATATTTCTTTCCTTCATTGCGCAAAGCAGCTTGTCAAGGTCTGCTTCTCTTTCGCTGCAGCCGATGATTTCTCCCACGCCGGGAACAAGAAGGTCTGTTGCGGCAACTGTTTTTCCGTCGGGATTTTGCTTCATATAGAAGGATTTTATATCCTTGGGATAGTTTATTACAAAAACGGGCTTATTGAAAACCTTTTCCGTAATATACTTTTCGTGCTCTGTCTGCAAATCCAGTCCCCATTCAACAGGATACTGGAATTTTTCGCCCGAAGCCTTGAGAATTTCAATGGCTTTCGTGTATTCGAGGATTTCAAAATCGTTGCTGACAACATTGTGAAGCTTTTCTTTAAGCCCTTTTTCAAAGAAGCTTTCAAAGAAGCTCAGCTCGTCGTCGCATTTTTCAAGAACGGAATTGATGATATATTTTATCATTTCCTCTGCGATTTCAATAATGTCGGGCAGCTCCGCAAAGGCAACCTCGGGCTCTACGTGCCAAAATTCCGCAACGTGGCGGGGAGTATTGCTGTTTTCGGCACGGAAGCTGGGACCGAAGGTGTAAATCTTTCCGAGTCCCATTGCGGCAACCTCGCCCTCAAGCTGACCTGAAACGCTGAGTCCCGCACGCTTTCCGAAAAAGTCGTTTGCATAGTATTCCTGCTCGTTCTTGTATTCCGTGGAATAGCCGATTGTCGTTACCTTGAACACCTCGCCCGCTCCCTCGCAGTCGCTTGCGGTGATAAGGGGAGTGTGAACGTATGTGAAATGTCTTGCCTGGAAAAATTCGTGAACTGCCGCCGAAACAACGGAGCGTACTCTCAAAATAGCGTTAAAGGTATTTGTTCTCACACGGAGATGAGGAATTGTTCTGAGATACTCCAATGTGTGACGTTTTTTTTGCAGAGGATATTCGCCGGGGCATACTCCGAGAAGCTCGATGCTCTCTGCGTTGATTTCAACCGCTCCCGCTTTGTTTGCCGATTCAACAAGAACACCCGTCACCTTAAGACCTGTTCCGAGGCGCATTTCCTCGGTAATATCGCCGAATTTGCTCTTTTCAATAACAATCTGAAGATGCTTCAGGGTTGTTCCGTCGTTAAGCTCGAGGAAAGCCATGTTCTTTGAATCTCTTGATGTCCTAACCCATCCGCATACGGTAACCTGCTTGCCGATATACGCCTTGTCTGCCGTAATGTCGGCGATGTCGATGTGCTTCATAAAATCTCTCCTTTAAGGTAATAATCGAGCCGCAAAGCTCCCTGCGACGATTTAAATTGCAGTGCATGATTTTTTGCGGTCTGACAGGAAATAAAAAAGGCGCCGCGTCCCTCACATAGGACGAGCGTCTGCCCGTGGTACCACCTAAATTACCGAAAAATCGGTCACTCTCGGCTTCAAATAAAGCCGCACCGCTTAACGCACGGCAACGGCGCACCTACTAAAGCTATGCTTTTTCAGATTGCTGCTCCAAAGTGTTATTCATGCGGCATCCTTCTGCACGGTTTACACTG
>JBJESI010000209.1:0-6327 GCA_051882715.1 Oscillospiraceae bacterium | reverse complement strand
AGGCTTTTACGCCTGCCTGCTCTGCTTGTCGAAAAACACTTTTTCGACAAGCAGAAGCCTCCGATAACTCGGAAGCTTCTTGTTGCCGATATTCTATTTTTGCTTGCCTGTAAAGAACAACGCCACGGTTCCCGGTCCCGTATGGATTCCCGTAACAGGCTCGTAGCACACGGTCATTATGCTTTTCGGAGGTTTTTTTGAATTTGATAACATATCCGCCAAGAGCTTTGCGTCCTCGGGACAGCCCGCATGTGCAATGCCGACGGTCTGAAGTCTCGGCTCCGTAACCTTAGCGAGATATTCCGCCGCAAGCGCCTTTATTGCCGCCATTCGTCCACGAACCTTTCCGAAAACAGCTATTTTTCCCTCCTTATCGCCCTTAAGCAGGGGCTTGATTTGCAGAACTGTTCCGAAAACGGCGGCAACGCCCGAAACACGTCCGCCATTTTTAAGAAACATCAAATCGTCCACTGTAAAGAGCTGACACATTTTTTCCCGCTTTTCCTGAATAAGCGTCGCCGTTTCTTCAATGGTAAGCCCGCTTTCCCTGAGCCTTGCGGCTGTCAGTACCTGAAGTCCCTCGCCGAGCGAAGCTCCTAAGGTATCAACGCAGATAATTTTTCTTTCGGGATATTTTTCCCTCAAATTCTGAGCCGCACGCAGGGACGCACAAAAAGCGCCGCTTATTCCCGACGACATTCCAAGATACAGAATATCCTTTTCCTCTCTTAAAATAGGCTCGAAATAGCTGCAATACCTTTCGTCGTTAATAAGAGAGGTTTTCACATCGGTATCCCTTGTGAGCTTTTTATAAAAGGCGTCGCCCTCGAAATCGAAGCCTTCGCCGCAAACGGTTTCCTCTCCGTTTATGAAAAACGAAAACGGGACAACTGCGATACCGTATTTTATCACTTCCTCCTTAGGAAGATTCGCCGAGGTATCGGTAGCAATTACAAACGACATAAAACCGCCTCCGTATCATTTAATCTAATATCCGATATTAGAATATCACATATCCTCAACGATGTCAAGCTGTTTTCTATAATTATAAATAATATTTGCTATTGATTATTGTCGGAACATATGATAAAATAAATCATAATAAATTACTTGGGGTGAACATTTTGTCATACGATAAAGAGCTTATCAGCAAAAAGCTTATCAAATGGAAAAACTATATAAACGGTTACTCGCTTCCCGACTGGGACGAGCTGCCCACAATCGACCTGTATATAGATCAGGTTATAGCTCTGCTTACGCAGTATCTGGACTTTCTTGTTGCTTACAGCGACGACGGCAAGGTTCTTACCACAAGCGCAATAAACAACTATGTAAGAATGAAAATTATGCCCGCTCCCGTCAAGAAAAAATACTCAAGAGTTCATATGGCATACCTCATAATGATTTGCTCGCTCAAGCAAAGCCTCAGCATTGCGAATATAGGAAAGATTATCCCCATGGGGCTTGAGGAAAGCGATGTAAAAGAGCTTTATAACAGCTATATAAAGCATATGCAAAGAGCGGCGGTTGACTTTGCGGAGCTTGCGGACAGCTTTGCGGGAGCTATATATTCCTCCGATGACTCGGACAAACGAGCGGTTGAAAATTTCACCTGTGAGATGGCGGCGATTTCAACGGTTTCAAAAATCCTGACGGAAAAGGTCCTCGCACTCAAGCAGGAGGAATCCCCCGCAGAATAAGGGAAAAGCTTGCTTTTCAACATAGAAAAATAAGTCCATACCCCTTTATTTTGCCCTGAAAATTATGCTCTCATACCAAAACAGGCTCTGATAAATTCCTCTTTTTTGGTTAAGTATATGAAAATTCCAATATGTTTTGACTTTTCGCGAAAAAGGTATATAATTAAGGTATAACTTAGCAAGATATCCCCGCCGCAAGGCGGCAAATCATATTTTGCCTTGTTAGAGCAAGGGGCAAGCCCCTTATTTAAAAACAAAAGGAGATGGAAGAATAATGGCAACAAAGAAAACCACATCCGCAGCACCCGCAGCTGAGAAGGCTACAGAAAAAGCAGTTGAAAAAGCAGTTGAGAAGGCAGTTGAAAAGAAAGCTCCTGCTAAGAAGACAACCGCTCCCGCTAAGAAACCTGCTCCCAAGAAAACAGCTAATGTTGTAATCGAATTTGCAGGCAATCAGTACTTAGCTAAGGAGATCGTTGCAAAGTGCGAGGCTGACTACAAGGCTAAGAGCAAAACAGCAATCAAAACCATTGATGTTTATGTTCAGCCTGACAACGGCGTTGCTTACTACGTTGTTAACGGCGAAGCTAACGGAGATAAGGTTGACCTCTAAGTTACATTATGTTTTTAATAGGGGATTTCTCCCCATTGTTTAACAAGCGGCAGGGCGTTGCCCGGTCTCTCGTAATCAGCACGGCGTTCTTTAAAAGGAACGCCGTTTTTTTTGCCAAACTGCGATTAACTCTTTACTTAAAAGCAAAAATGGAGTATAATTATCACATCTGTAACCGTATTAACAGAAAGGAATCGCAATGGAAGAATACGAAATAACTTTAAGCGCACAGGAAGCTCCCAACGAGCAGTATGATGCGGCAAATTCGGAAGAAACAGTTCCACCGAAAAAGCCTAAAAAGTCAGGCGGACTTTTTATTGCTGTGATTGCGGCGGCTTTGGTCTGTGCGGGAATCGCTGCGGCGGCAGTTATGTTACTTACAAAATCCGACGGATTAGAGCCGAACATCGACCCCGATGATTTCAGCTCTGCTTTGGAAACAGATTCCGAAACCGCCGAAATGTACGCAAACACAAAATTTGCTCCGAAATACGAAAACCGTGAAACGGTAAAGCTTAGCTCCGTCTCCTCTGAGGGAAAAACCATTCTCGTCGACAACGAGCTTTACAGGCAAACCGAAAAATTCACAGTTAACCTTTTTTGCTTTGACCAAAATCAAGTTCGTGTTGCGTCCAAATGGGCCACGGGAACCGTGATAACTCCTGACGGATATATCGCCACAAACGCTCATGTATACAGCAACTGCACCAACATCATCGTACAGTTTGCGGACGGCAGAGAGTATGAGGCCTCTTTCGTGGGCAAGGATGATCTCACCGACCTTGCGGTAATCAAAATCGACGCAGAAAATCTTGACTGCGCTCAATTCGGTGCGTCCTCCGAAATAAAGGTAGGCGACAATGTTGCCGCCCTCGGAAACGCAGGAGGCTTTTCATGGACCTTCACCAAGGGAATTGTTTCTGCCGAAAGCAGAAAAATCGACAAAACCCCCACGCCTTACTCGATAGCGCACATTCAGTTTGACGCTGCGGTAAACACGGGCAACTCGGGCGGACCTGTTGTTAATTACTACGGTCAGCTTGTGGGAATTGTGGACTCAAAATATGTTGCCGACTCCGCCGAGGGGCTCGGATTTGCAATTTCGGCAAACGAAGCAATCCCGATTCTTGAAGAGCTTATCGAAAAAGGAGAAATAAGCACAAGAGTAAAAATCGGATTTACATATCAGCAGATTTCAGAGCAGCGAGCAGCCATAACCGGACAAAATCCGGGACTTTATGTTGTTGATATCGCAAGCGGAAAGCCTGTGGCGTCAAGCGGTCTGCAAAAGGGCGATACCGTAATAAAAATCGATGGAACAGATGTCAGCAATGACGAGGCTTTTCGTGAAATCATAAAGAGCAAGCGTCCAAACGACGCAATAACTCTGACCGTTGACAGAAACGGCGAGGAGCACACCTTTACAACAACGGTGACAGCATACGATGAATAGCACAGCATGGCTTGTTACAAACCATTATCTGCACACAGATAAATTCAGCGAAATCGCAGATTTTATCGTCAAATCCGCCCGCAAGCACGGTATAGAAATAACCCACTTTACAAACGCCGAGCTCCTTGCGCTGATAAGCGAGAACCGCCTTGTAAAGCCGATTCCCCTGCCTGATTTCGTCCTGTTTCAGGATAAGGACTACTGCCTTGCAAGAGTGCTTGAGCAGATGGGGCTGAGGCTGTACAACAGCGCAGAGGCAATGCGGATTTGCGACGACAAGGCTCTGACTCATATAGAGCTTGCAAAAAATAAAATTCCCTGCCCCGAAACCATTTGCGTGCCGTTCACCTTTGAAAATATCGGATATAACCGCAACGGTTTTCTCGGGAGCGCGGCAGAAAGGCTGTCCCTGCCCTTTGTGATAAAGGAAAGCAAGGGCTCGTTCGGAGAGCAGGTTTATCTTGCAAAAAGCGTTGAGCAGGCTGACGAAATACTGAGGAATATAAACGGAAAGCCTGCTGTTCTGCAAAAGTTCATAAAATCCGCAGAGGGTTCGGATATACGCATAAATGTGGTGGGAGGCAAAGCCTGTGCGTCGATGAAGCGGACAAATAAAACGGACTTTCGGGCAAACATAACCATCGGCGGCTCGGCACAAAGCTATACTCCGACAGACGAGGAGGAGGCTCTTGCAGTCAAGGCGTGCGTTGACTTGGGAGTGGATTTCGGCGGAGTGGATTTGCTGATTTCCGATAACGGCCCCCTTGTGTGCGAGGTAAACTCCAACGCTCATTTCAAATCAATTTTCGACTGCACCGGAGTTAATATAGCGGATAAAATTTTTGAATATATCTTAGACCAAGGAAACTGATTATGAAAGGACTTTTGATTTACGACAGACAGCGCAGTCTTAAAAACAAATGGTTCATTGAAAAGATAACAGCCGAGCTTTCAAAGCTCGGCATTTTCCTGCAAACCGTTTACGACGGCGAATTTACAATCGGCGCAGAAATTGATTTTGCGGTTATGCGGACCGAAAACTATATGCTATCAAAAGAGCTGGAGCAAAACGGGATAAGGGTTTTCAACAATTCCGAGGTAACGAGAATTTGCAACAACAAGGCTCTTACATATCAGTATGTAAGCCGATTCGGAATCCCTGTAATGCCCACGTTTTACGGGAACGATTTGTCGCAAATTTCGGATTTCCCGAAGGTAATCAAGCCCTGCGGCGGACACGGCGGAAAAAACGTCTTTCTTGTCAATAACCGCACGGAGCTCGAAGAAGCCGCAAGGCAAATCGAGCCCGATAACTTTGTTATTCAGGACTTTGCCGACCCGGGCAGAGATCTTAGAGTATACATAATCGGCAACAAAATCGTCACCGCAATGGAGCGTACCTCAAAATCCGATTTTCGGAGCAATTTTTCCTTGGGCGGAAAAGCAAAGCGCCGCCCCCTGACTCCCAAAGAAGAGAGCACGGTAAGGGCGGTGCTTGAAATTTTCAATTTTGATTTTGCGGGGATAGACCTGATTTACCGCAAGGGCGAGCCTGTTTTAAACGAAATCGAGGACATCGTCGGCTCACGGATGGTTTATGCCGGCACAGAGCTTGACATCATCGCAGATTACGCTCTGCATATTGCAAAAACTCTCAGTTTCTGATTCCGTGATGGAACGGTTCTGTGTTTTCGGTAAGAACCTCAAGCGTATAGCCCTGCGAACGCAGACCGTCGATAATATACGGCAAAGCGTCAACCGTTGTGGTTTTCTCACTTGAATCGTGCATCAGAATACAGATTCTTTTCATATCCTTTGTCCCGCCGAGAACGCTGTCTATAATTTTCTGGGCAGGAGCTGTTTTTGCGGAAGCGTCGCTTGAATCCACATTCCAGTCAAAGTAAGCGTATCCTCTTTTGCCGACTTCATCGGCGAGCTTTGTCATAAGACCGGGCGAATACTTTGCGCTGACAGTATTGCTTGAGCCTCCGGGGAAACGGATAACCTTGCTTTCGACTCCCGAGAGCTCCTTAACAAGATTGGAAACAGCGTTAAGGTCGTCGAAATAAGCCTGCTCGCTCGAGTAAATTGAGGGGTAGGAATGTGAATAGGTATGAAGTCCGATGGCATTGCCCGATTTAACAATTTCGGGAATATACTCGTTGTGCTTTGAGTTTATAACGAAGAAGGTCGCAACCGCATTTTTCTCCTTTAAAATTTCAAGAATTTTCGGAGTATTCGGAGAAGGTCCGTCGTCAAAGGTCAGGTACGCAACCTTTCCTTCTTCGGGCTTCGGCTCAGGCTTCGGCGGAGGAGTGGTGGTTGCCGCAGTGGTAGTCGCAGCTGTGGTGCGTGCGGTTGTCATCTGCCCCATTTTGTCAAGCTCAGAATTAAGCCTCTCGATTTCCTTGTTAAAACCGTCTATTTCCGATTTGTACTTGTCTACCGTGTTTTGAAGCTCGCTTGAAAGCTGGGAGCTGTCGCTGTTTTGTCGGTTTAGCTCGGCGATTTGGTTGTTAAGCTTTTCAATCTCCTCATTATATTGCTTAATGGAATCGTTA
>JBJESI010000208.1:0-6334 GCA_051882715.1 Oscillospiraceae bacterium | reverse complement strand
AAGACGAAAAGAGACGTCATGAAAAATGGCACGGTCTCCAAAACCATGGCTTAAATTAGTTACATTTAAAATCATAAAACAATCCGATTAGTCTATGAAGCGTTTCCTCATAATTTTGCGGCGAAATATAAGGCGAATCACAAAAGGCAAGAATAATTTTATCAACCGTACCGCCTTTAAACTCAATCCGACCGCTGTTTTTCAATGAGCTTACCCTTGTCTGCGCCAAAGCCGCCGCCTGTTCCTTTGTAAGAACAAGACCGTATTGCGACGTTTTTTCATTAGCACGCAAAATACTGCTTATTTCCTGCTTCTCCGTGAAATCTCCGCAAAGCAAATCTGATTTAAAGCCCAAACAAATCCCTCCTGTCATCAGCAATCCTATGTATTCTATTCATTATACAGCAAACGCCTGCATATGTCAAAATTATGCGGGAGCGACCGTTTAAAGATCGCTCCCGCTTTTCTTCAGTTTTTATCATCAGATGGCTTTTCCCATGTAATGCTTATTTCGGTTCCCTTATCGGGCTCGCTTGAAATGTCGATTCGGGCGTCATGGAAAATTGCCCCGTGCTTTACAATGGAAAGCCCGAGTCCCGTTCCGCCGACCTCCTTTGAGTGGCTCTTGTTAACCCTGTAAAACCTTTCAAAAACTCTCGAAAGCTCTTCCTTGGGTATGCCTATTCCCGTATCGGAAACGGTAAGCACCACTCCGTCCTCGGTTTCTTTTACGGACACATCCGCTCTTCCGCCCTGCTTATTGTATTTTACGGCATTGTCGCAGAGATTGTAAACCATTTCGCTTACAATCATGGGCGCTCCGTAAATTATACAGTGACTGCCCGACAGCGAAAATGACACGTCCTTTTTTTCGCAGGCGGCTTTTAAATGAGATATTTCCTCGGCGCAGATATCGTAAAGGTCGATGAGCTCCTTTTCAATGCCGACCTCCTCCGCTTCAAGACGGGAAAGCTTTATAATATCCTCCACAAGCACAATAAGTCTCTGAGCCTCGTTGTAAATCTTACCCGAAAAATTGCTTATGTCCTCTTTTTTTACAAGTCCGTCGCGCATTATCTCGGCAAATCCCGATATAGAGGTGAGCGGAGTTTTAAGCTCATGGGATACATTTGCGGTAAATTCCCTGCGCATTGCGTCCTGTATTTCGTGATTGCGGCAAAGCTCGTCCATTTGCAGCTTTATCTGCTTGTTTTGCTCTTCAATTTTTTCCGTAAGCGGCCGCAGTTCGGGATAAAGCTCCGCCTCCGAAGGGTGTTCGAGGTCGATTTTATTTATCGGCTCAGTTATTGATTTTGAAATATTAAGGGAAACCAAAAGAGAAGCGCCCGTAATTAAAATAAGTATGATAAAAAGAGGCTTCCACATGGAAATCATGGTTTGCAGGGTTGTATTTCTCGTATCGGATACTCTGAGCACCGAGCCGTCCGACAGCCTTACGGCGGTATATACCGTTTTTTCGGAAAGGGTTGCGGAATATCTCTCGCTTGTTCCCTCGCCGTTTTGCATTGCTTCCATGACCTCCTTACGGTCAAGGTGGTTTTCAAGCAAGGCTTCATCTGCCATATTGTCGTAAATAACCCTGCCGTCGCCCGAAATCCATGTTATTCGGTGGGGAGATTCAATTTCCTTTATCCAATCGCCGTTTTCTTTCTCCATTATGCTTGCGAATGATTTTGCCTCCGCAAGCAGGCTGTTTTTAAAGCTCGTATTAAAGTACTTGTATGAAATTCCCGTGACCAGCCCGAGGCTGATAACAAGCAGTGCAAGGGATACAAAGAACATACTTCTGAAAATTTTTTTATTCATCTGCGCCGTCACCTATTTTATAGCCGATACCCCGTACCGTTTCAATCAAGTCCCCTGCCGTTCCCAGTTTTTTTCGCAGAGTTCTTATATGAACATCAACCGTCCTGCTTTCGCCGTCAAAGGAATATCCCCACACTTTATTGAGAATGGCGTCCCGGTCAAGAACAATTCCCCTGTTTTCAAGAAGCAGGCAGAGCATTTCGTATTCTTTTAAGGTAAGCTCCACCTTGTTCTTGCCGACCTTAACCACATGCTTTGACGGACATACATAAAGCTCGCCTACAACATACTCCTCTGACTTGTCCCCGGCTTCATATCGCCTGAGCAGAGCCTTTATTCTTGCAACAAGCTCCATCATTCCGAAGGGTTTCGGGATATAGTCGTCAGCACCTGCGTCCAAGCCCACAACCTTGTCGTATTCGCTGCCCTTTGCCGTCAGCATTATTACGGGTATTTTTCGTGTTGAGTGCGCCTCTCGGAGCTTCTTTAGAATTTCAAGCCCGTCCTCCTCAGGCAGCATTATATCAAGCAAAACAAGGCTCGGAAGCTTCTTTTCCATAGCCGCCCAAAAAAGCGACGGCCTTTCAAAGCCCTCCGTTTCCATTCCCACGCTTTTTAATGTGTAACAAATAAGTTCTCTTATACTGCTGTCGTCTTCAACAAGATAAATCATAAAATCGCTCCTACATCATCTGCTGGTCGTTAATGGAAAGCTTAAACCTCAGACCGAGCTTTTCCGCCGCTTTCCTGCACATTATCATACGGTTAAGAAATATTTCAAAATAGTCCGTAACGGTGCTGTATTCCGTGTTGATTTTCAGATTAACGGTTATAGTGCTGTTTTCTCTGTCAATTACAAGCTCTGATTTTTCAACGGAATAATTTACCCTGTCGTGAATGTCAAAGGAGGGTATATCCGAATTTCGCACTCTGCTTCTTCGTACATCGGTTTTGTCGGCAAGAATGAGGGCTGCCGCAATATGATTTACCGCAACGCCCGTTCCCTCGTCATGATTTCCGATAGCCGAAGCTATCATGGCGATATCCTCAGGAGCCATATTCATTTTATCAAGCAGGCGAAACGCCATTACAGCTCCGCTTTGGGAGTGGTCGGTCCTGTTGACAAGATTTCCGATGTCATGGAGATATGCCGCTATCTGAACAAGCTCAATATCATGACTGCTAAAGCCCAAGGTCTCAAGAATATATCTTGCGTTTTTGGCGACATTGTTCACATGGGCAAAGCTGTGCTCGGTATAGCCCAGCGCCACCAAGGCTTCGTCGGCCTTTTTTATATATGTTTTTATTGCTTCATCTTTTTTCAGCTCTTCAAATGTCAAAGAAGTGTCCTCCGTTTAAATCATCAATTTAATTATACACCATCTCCGAAGATTTTGCAGATTTTTTATGTTAAATTTTCGTAAAATCTCTATTTGAACAGCTTTACAAAAGGCGGGTCCTTTTTCTTCAGTCTGCCTCTGGGCTGGTCAAAGCTTACAAGTATAGTATCCTCGCCGATTATGTCAATATCACACCATTTTATTATTACATCCGCTTCCCTGCCAAGCAAGCCAAAGCATTTTTTTCTGCCGTATACGATTATCGAAACAATCCTTGCTTCCTCGCAGTGTATCTCAATGTCGTCCACATACCCGATTTTTATGCCCGTCTTAACATTTATTACTTCCTTGCACATAAAATCGCTGAAACTGTATGTCACAAAAACCACCTCAAATTTATGCTTTCGCTTGACTTTATTTCCGAATTGTGATATAGTGAAAATGCTGTTTGCGGATGTGGCGGAATGGCAGACGCGCTAGTCTTAGGAACTAGTGTCTTCGACGTGCAGGTTCAAGTCCTGTCATCCGCACCAACAGCGCCGGCCTGTGCCGGCATTTTCAGGAGATAATTGAAAGCCGATGGCAAGCAACAGTTACGGGAATGTTGTTTTGCTGTCAGCTTGATATTATCTCCTGTTTTTTTGCGCTTTGTTTCATATTTATGAAAACGGTTTTAGTTATATTCAGTTTTTACCTAAAAAGAAACAGCCGAAAGGTTTTCACCTTTCGGCTGTCATTACTGCCTTTTATTCATAAAGCTTTGTAAGTCTAACAAGATAATCGTATCTGTCGTTAGCGTTCTTAACCGCTTTATTGAAGAGCTCTTCTGCTCTCTCGGGATTCTGACGGGCAAGAGCGTTGTAACGAACCTCGCCCATAAGGAATGACTTGTAATCCTCGGTAGGAGCCTTTGAATCGAGCTGGAAGGGATTCTTGCCCTCAGCCTTGAGCTCGGGATTGAAGCGATAGAGATGCCAGTAACCGCAGTCAACCGCTTTCTTTTCCTCTGTCTGAGCTGTTGCCATACCTGTCTTGATACCGTGGTTGATACAAGGAGCGTATGCAATGATAAGCGAAGGACCGTCATAAGCCTCAGCCTCTGCAATAGCTTTAATACACTGGTTGTAATCAGCGCCCATTGCGATATGTGCAACATATACATAGCCGTAGCTCATTGCGATACCTGCAAGGTCTTTCTTCTTAACCTCTTTACCTGCTGCTGCGAACTGAGCAACTGCACCGGTAGGTGTTGATTTTGAAGACTGTCCGCCTGTGTTGGAGTAAACCTCGGTATCGAATACCATGATGTTTACATTTGCACCGGAAGCGAGAACATGGTCAACGCCGCCGAAGCCGATATCGTATGCCCAGCCGTCGCCGCCGAAGATCCACATTGACTTCTTGGAGAGGAAGTCTTTTGCGTCGAGAATTTCTTTAGCGCAGTCGCAGCCGCATGCTTCAAGAACACCAACGAGGTTCTTTGTTGCTTCTGCGTTTGCCTTGCCGTCGTTTTCTGTTGCAAAGTATTCGTCGATTGCGGCGATAACCTCAGGCTTGGAAGCCTTTTCTCTGAGGTCTTTAAGCTTTGCCTGTGCTCTCTTGCGGAGAGTTGACTGTGCAAGGAACATGCCGTAGCCATACTCGGCGTTGTCCTCAAAGAGGGAGTTTGCCCAAGCAGGTCCTTTGCCTTCCTTATTTACCGTGTAAGGAGTTGAAGGTGCGGAGCCGCCCCAGATTGACGAACAGCCTGTTGCGTTTGCAATATACATTCTGTCGCCGAAGAGCTGAGTAATAAGCTTAGCGTAAGGTGTTTCACCGCAGCCTGCGCAAGCGCCCGAGAACTCGAGGAGAGGCTGTTTGAACTGTGAGCCCTTAACTGTTGTTTCCTTAAATTTATTGAGAACGTCTGTCTTATCGGAAAGTGTAAGACCGTATGCGAATACTTCCTGTTCTGCAAGCTGTGTTTCAAGAGGCTGGAAAGCAAGAGCTTTGCCGTTCTTGTTGCCGGGACAAACATTGATACATGAGCCGCAGCCTGTGCAGTCGAGAGCTGAAAGCGTCATTACAAAGTAGTATCCGGGAAGTCCGATTGCGGGCTTTGCCTTTTCCTTTGCAAGAGCGGGAGCGGCAGCAAGCTCTTCCTCGTTCATAATAACGGGACGGATTACTGCGTGAGGACATACATACGAGCAACGGTTACACTGAATGCAGTTGTCGGGAATCCACTGAGGAACATCAACGGCAACGCCGCGCTTCTCGTAAGCAGCCGAGCCCTGAGGGAATGTACCGTCCGCCATACCTACGAATGTTGATACGGGGAGAGAATCACCCTTCTGTGCGTTAACGGGAATCTGAATGTTGTTTACGAAATCAACAAGGTCTTTTCTGTCGCCTGTTGCTTTTTCGCAGGCTGCGCCGTCATTGGCAGCGTTTGCCCATTCAGCGGGAACCTGTACCTCATGAACCTCTGTTACACCTGCGTCGATAGCGTCGTGGTTCATCTTAACGATAGCGTCGCCCTTCTTTGAATAAGATGCCGTTGCGGCGTCCTTCATATACTTAACTGCCTCATCAATGGGAATGATGTTTGCAAGCTTGAAGAAAGCTGCCTGCAAAACAGTGTTAATTCTGTTTCCGAGACCGATCTTCTTGCCGATTGCAACACCGTCGATTGTGTAAAGCTTGATGTTGTTCTTTGCGATATATCTCTTTGTTTCTGCAGGAAGATGAGTGTTGAGCTCGTCAAGATTCCATGAGCAGTTGAGAAGGAATGTACCGCCCGGCTTAATGTCGGAAACCATATCGTACTTTGTTACATAGGAAGCATTGTGGCAAGCAACGAAGTCTGCCATATTTACAAGATATGTAGATCTGATAGGCTCATGACCGAAGCGGAGGTGAGATACCGTTACACCGCCGGACTTCTTTGAGTCGTATGAGAAATATGCCTGAGCATACATGTCTGTGTGGTCGCCGATAATCTTGATTGAGTTCTTGTTTGCTCCGACAGTACCGTCTGCGCCGAGTCCCCAGAACTTGCAGGCTGTTGTGCCCTTGGGAGCTGTATCGGGATTCTCCTCGATGGGGAGAGAAAGGTTCGTTACATCATCGTTGATACCGATTGTGAACTTAGCCTTTTCCGTATTCTTATAAACTGCAACGATCTG
>JBJESI010000207.1:0-6352 GCA_051882715.1 Oscillospiraceae bacterium | reverse complement strand
TAGGGGCAGGAGTCCCCTACTGAAACCCTGAGGAGCTAAAGCTCCCTGCGGCGATCTTGTCGCAGCCTGATTAAGCAAGCTTATCAGGCTTTGCTCCGATTTAAATTTATCTGTATTTCGGAGGTGTAATATGAAAAATAAAGCTTCTGCCGTTATCGTTGCAGGTGGCAGCAGTACAAGAATGTGCGGTATTGACAAGCAATTTGAAAAAATCTGCGGCATTCCCGTTATAATACGCAGTATTCTTGCCTTTGAAGCCTGTGACAGCGTTTTTGAAATTATAATTGCCGTAAAAAAAGAAAATATAAAAAAGCTTAAAGGGCTTATCAAAGAATACGGAGTTAACAAAGTTAAATGCGTTGTTGAGGGCGGAGATACACGAAGTAAATCGGTTGCCAAAGCCTTTGAAGCCGTCAGTGACAGCGCTGAAATTGTTGCCGTTCACGACGGGGCGCGTCCTCTTGTAAAACCTGAGAGGATAGAAGAGGTTATAGCTAACGCACAAGCATACGGAGCTTCCGTTCTTGCGGTGCCTGTAAAAGACACAATCAAGGTTTGTAAAGACGGTTTTATATTCGATACTCCCGACCGTTCCCGGCTTTATATTGCACAGACTCCGCAGGTATTTAAAAAAAGCGTTTACAAAAAAGCTCTTGAGATTTCCACGGACGAGAATATTACTGACGACTGTATGCTCGTTGAAAAATCAGGAGTTAAAATCCACATAACAAAAGGTGATTATACAAATATAAAAATAACAACGCCCGAAGATTTGGGCGTTGCGGAAAGCTTTTTGGGAGGAAAAATGATGAGAGTAGGAAGCGGTTATGACGTTCACAAATTCGCCGCAGACAGAAAGCTGATACTCGGCGGTGAAGAAATTCCGTTTGAAATGGGTTTGCTCGGTCATTCCGACGCAGATGTCCTTGTTCATGCAGTTATGGATTCCCTGCTGGGAGCGGCGGCTCTCGGAGATATAGGAAAGCATTTTCCCGATACCGATGAAAAGTATAAAAACGCCGACAGCATTAAGCTTCTGAAGCATGTTGCAGGTCTTCTGTACGAAAGAGGTTACAGTATCGGAAATATCGACGCAACCGTCGTGGCTCAAAAGCCAAAGCTTGCTCCGTTTATTCCTAAAATGCGGGAAAACATCGCCGCCGCCTGCAAAATAGACTTGGATAAGGTTAATGTAAAAACCACAACCGAGGAGGGACTTGGTTTTACCGGGGAAATGCTCGGCATATCGGCTTCATGCGTATCGCTTATATGCTAAAATAGGCTGTCGCTCAAGCGTGAGACTATATAGAAAAAAGCCCGAAAGCAGTTTGAAAGAACCGCTTTCGGGCTTGTTTTTTTACTGTATTACTCGCATAAATGGGAATATGTTATTTTAATAATCATTTAATCTTTCTCCTGCGAATCAATAATAATATCAAAACTACTACTGCATTCACACAGGTCAAGATTGTTGCGTACACTCCAACTGCTCCTCCTGCCAGCATGGCAAACAAATATGATAATCCCACAGGTCCTCCGCCGGATGCATCAGCCGACATATCCAAAGCTCCATAATTAAAGTACACAGCAAAACCAAAAATAGAAATCAATGCTGTTAATACGCCCAGAACGCTGAAAATTATGACAGCAACCTTAATACCTTTCATCTGGCACCTCGTCCATATATCACCGTAGCACCTCCGATTGATAATCAGAGGTGCTAATCTTAAGCTTTTTTGTGAGCGACGCAGTAAATGCGTCAGCCGTATTTTTATGCAAATTCTTTTTCTTTGGCTTTTTTGGCGCCTGTCTTCGGTTTTTTCTTCCTTACAAATACAAAGTAATATGCGGCAAAGCTTATCAAAAGCGCAGGAGGTATATCCAAAAATGAATGTTGTTTTAAAAACATTGTTGAAAGACAGATTGAGACGGTTACAACAGTCCACACCGTTCTCCAAAACGCAGTGCCGAAATGCTTGCTGTGCCAAAGTGCGAACAATCCGCCGAGCGCCCCTATTACATGAATGGACGGACATACGTTTGTATTCGTGTCAAATGCGTAAAAGCCTGCCATAAATCTTGTTAATATATTATCTCGAGCAAATTCTTCGGGGCGAAGATTCTGCTGGCTCGGATATAGAACAAAAATAATCAGCGAAACCGTATATGTAATAATAACATAGGTTGTGAACTTTTTAAATAACGGAACGTCGAATAATAATGTGTAAACACTTACGCCGAAAAGCATCACAAACCAAAACAAATACGGAATAAGAAAGTATTCGCAAAAAGGAATTATATCGTCTATCCGGCAATGCATTATATGATATTCCGGCTTTGCTAAAAATTCAAGAAGGCAAAATACTATATAAAAAATCGGCCAAAATATCAGATATTTTAAGTGAGAGAATTCAGGAGTATTAAGCTTATTAAATCTGAATTTTCTGTAATCTACCATACTGCTCTCCTGTTATTATCTGTTCTCACGGCGCATGGGACGGCCCATCAAATCGCTTGCAGCAGTGCCTATCTCCGCACCCTCAAACAAAATACCGTGGAGCTTATTGATTATCGGCATGTCAACGCCGAGCTTTTTTGCAAGCTTATATGCAACCTTGCAACAAAAATAGCCTTCAACGGTTCCTACCTGCCTTACCGCCTCATCAGGGGCAACTCCCTGTCCGATAAGAATTCCGGCACGTCTGTTTCTGCTGTGCATACTTGTACAGGTAACGATAAGATCGCCGATACCCGAAAGCCCCATAAACGTGCTGTCTTTTGCACCCATTGCAGAGCCGAGACGGGAAATTTCCGCAATACCTCTTGTCATCAAAGCCGCCTTGGCATTGTCACCGTAACCGAGTCCGTCTGAAATTCCCGCGCAAAGTGCGATTGCGTTTTTAAGCGCTCCGCCAAGCTCACAGCCGACAATATCGTTGCTTACATATATTCTGAAATTCTCGTTAATCAGCGTTTTCTGAACATATTCGGCGGTTTCGTAATTATCGCTTGCCGCAAGAACAACCGTCGGCATTTCAAGCGCAACTTCCTCTGCGTGTGAGGGACCTGACAGTATCGCCAGCTTTTTACCGGGATTTTCTTCGCTGAGAACCTCGGAAAGACGCTTATAGGTTTCGTCCTCGATTCCCTTTCCCACATTGACAATTACGGCTTCAGAACCGATAAAGGGCGCCGCTTTCCGTGCGACCTCCCTTAAAACCTTAGCCGGAACCGCAAAGATTACCATGTCAGAATCGGTTATATCGCTAAGCTCGGTTGTAAGTCTTATTTTTTCCGAAACAGGTACTCCGGGGAGAAGCTTTTTATGCTCTCCGTCACGCTTGATTGCTTCAATTTCTTCCCCGAAAGCAGACCATACCGTTATATCATGGCCGCATCTGTGAGAATGAACAGCAAGCGCTATCCCGAATCCGCCTGAGCCGAGTATTGATATTTTAGCCATTTATTTCTCCTTTGATTTACCGAATTTGTTTTCGGTTCCGTTAATCAGACGAACAATGTTTGACCTGTGCATAAACACAACAAATATGCCTATAATCAAGGCAACAACGGTATCACGAATATAAAACTGAGGGTTTGTTATTCTGTGAATTAAAAAAGTCATAAGAGGAAGTGAAGCCGCAGCAGCTATTGAGCCTACCGAAACTATTTTCGTTATCGCAACAAGTACTGCAAAAATCGCAAGAAGGGAAAGTCCTACAAACGGGTCAAAAAACAAAAGCGCCCCGATTGAAATCAAAATTCCCTTTCCGCCTTTGAATTTGTAATAGATAGGATAAGCATGCCCCAAAACTCCGAAAAGCATTGCTATATGACAGGCAAAAAGTCTGTCAGGTCCGTTATTATGTCCAAACAGAATACAAAGCAAAGAGGCTATAACTACCGCCAGCGCTCCTTTTGAAAAATCACCGACAACCGTAAATGCCGCAGCTTTCTTACCGTAAATACGGAGCACATTCGTCATGCCCGCATTTTTGCTTCCCTGCTCACGAATATCCTTTTTATCAATAAAATAGCTTACTATAATCGCAGTATTTATACTGCAAAGAAAATAAGAAGCCAATGCCGTTAAAATAAGCGCTAAATAATACATAATTATGCTTCTCCCTGTCCTCTTTCGCGAACTATCATCCTTATAGGCGTTCCTGACAAACCGAATGTAGCTCTTATCTGATTTTCAATATAGCGTTGGTATGAAAAGTGGAACAATTCTGCCCTGTTTACAAAAACAACAAATGTCGGCGGCTTAGTTGAAGCCTGAGTTATATAGAAGATTTTAAGACGCTTGCCTTTGTCGCTGGGCGGCTGTACCCTTGCGGTTGCATCGCTCAAAACGTCGTTTAGAAGGCCCGTGGAAATACGCATCGCATTCTGCTGGGCTACAATTTTTATCTGATTGAAAAGCTCGGGTATGCGCTGTCCCGTCAGAGCCGAAATAAACACAACGGGAGCGTATGACATAAACGAAAGCTCACGCTCGATATCCTTACGGAACTTATTCATCGTGCTGTTGTCCTTTTCAACAGCGTCCCATTTATTTACCGCAACAACGCACGCCTTTCCCTGCTCATGTGCATATCCTGCCACCTTTGACGCCTGCTCTGTGAAGCCCTCAACAGCATCGATTACTATTACACACACATCAGCGCGGTCAACCGCCATATAAGCACGCAAAACGCTGTATTTTTCAATATTTTCGTAAACTCTGGATTTGCGGCGTATTCCCGCCGTGTCGATAAATACAAATTTATCTTCTCCTCGACATATTACGGTATCGGTCGCATCTCTGGTAGTACCCGCCATATCGGAAACGATAGCACGTTCCTCGCCCGAAATCTTATTTATCAGTGAAGATTTTCCTACATTCGGCTTGCCGATAACGGCAACCTTGATATAATCCTCGCCGTAATCGTCTTCGTGTTCTTCGGGAAAATATTTGAATGCCTCATCCAGCAAATCGCCAGTACCGTGCCCGTGGAGTGCAGAAACTCCTATGGGATCGCCCAGTCCGAGATTGTAAAATTCATATATTTCAGCAGGAGGCTCGCCTATTTTATCACATTTATTAACGCAAAGCACAATAGGCTTTGAGCTTTTTATAAGCATAGAGGCCACGTCCATGTCGTTTGCCGTAACGCCTGCCTCAAGATCTGTAACAAGAATGATTACATCAGCCTTTTCTATGGCAAGCTCTGCCTGCCTTCTCATCTGAACAAGAAGAGAATCATCTGTTTTTGGCTCTATGCCGCCTGTGTCAACTATTGTAAAGGTCCTGCCGCGCCATTCGCAGTCAGCATAAATTCTGTCACGGGTTACGCCCGGAGTGTCGTCAACAATCGACAGTCTTTTGCCGATAAGCTTGTTAAAAAGCGTCGATTTTCCTACATTAGGTCTGCCGACAACAGCTATAACAGGTTTGGACATTCTCACATCTCCTCTCTGTTTAATATTATAAATCTTTTTCGGTCGGTTAGCAATAGAATTCAAAAAAATAAAGGAGGTTGCCCTCCTTTAATGACACCCAACTTAAGCGTTAGCTGTCTCATCAAGCTTGATAACTTCTACGCCCTTGTAATATCCGCATGCTTTGCAAACACGGTGAGGAGCTTTTAAAGCACCGCAATGAGAACAACGTGACAATGACGGAGCATTGAGTTTCTGAACTGCTGAACGTCTCTTGTCTCTTCTCGCTTTTGAAGTTTTATGCTTTGGTACTGCCATTCTGGCACCTCCTTCAAGTTATTCATAGTTTTTAGTCAGTGCTGCAAGCGCACCTGCCCTCATTTAAATTTGCACCGCATTTACAGCACAAGCCCTTGCAGTCCTCTTTGCATAAATGCTTTGACGGAAGCTCCAGCAAAATTTGAGTAAGTACAACCTGCTCCAAATCAAGCTCGCCGTTTTCTACGACGATATACTCGTCTTCATCAAGCTCGGTATCGGCTGATTCCACAAGAGTATATGACGCTTTTAATGTGAAATTCTGCTCGTATTCCTCAAGGCATCTGTCGCATTCAAAGGAAGCGGTAAATATAACGGTTAAATTTAAAGATACAACCTTTGCTCTGTTTGTTATTGCCGCATTAACTTCGACCGGCTTTTTGAAAGGAAACCTTCCCTCGTATTCATAGTCACCGAAATCAAAGCTTTGGGAAATATCTTCCCTCATTCCGACATTATCAAAGAGCTGTTTAACATCAATCATATTACTATACCTCATAATGTCACAAATTGTATTATACATTGTTAAATCGGTTTTGTCAACTGTTTTTTAGAAAATTTGCTCGGTTTTTTAGAAAAAAACAGAACAGGCTGCAAGAAAGCCTCGCAG
>JBJESI010000206.1:0-6433 GCA_051882715.1 Oscillospiraceae bacterium | reverse complement strand
GCTGCGTTCGGGACGCAGAGGTCGCGTGTTCAAATCCCGTCACCCCGACCAAAGCCTCAAGACCGTTCGGTTCTTGAGGCTTACTTATTACCTATTCACTCTTACCTCCAATACGTCCTTTCGGCTTTGGAAAGTAATAAGTAAAAGGTAAGAGGTAATAAGTTTTGCAAGACCTCGTCTTAATGCTTCTAATATATAGTGGTATGATCTAATACGAATTGCGGTATTTAAATCGGAGCAAAGCTTGATAAGTTCGCTTAATCATGCCTGAGACGATCCCTGCCGCAATGAGCTTTGCTCCTTGGTTATATGTCAGACAGCCTATTTTTGCTCGTTAACTGTTCTTTAATCGCCGCATTGACACTTTCCCTTGACAAAACGGGCGCAAGCATTTAAAATAAGAATATTAAGACTTTATTTTTGCTGCAGGTGATGATATGAAGAACACAGAAAAAACGATGGACAAAATTGTCGCTCTTTGTAAGGGCAGAGGCTTTATTTACCCCGGAAGCGAGATTTACGGCGGCCTTGCAAATACTTGGGACTACGGCCCTCTCGGCGTTGAGCTCAAGGAAAACGTTAAAAGAGCGTGGAGAAAAAAATTCATTCAGGAAAACAAGTACAATGTCGGTCTTGACAGCGCAATTCTCATGAACCCTCAGACATGGGTTGCTTCGGGACATCTCGGCGGATTTTCCGACCCCCTTATGGATTGCAGAGAGTGCAAGACAAGGCACAGAGCGGATAATCTTATCGAGGATTTCGACGGAACAAATGTTGCCGGCTGGACCAACGAGCAGATGACCGCTTACATAAACGAAAAGGAAATTCCCTGCCCCAACTGCGGAAAGCATAATTTCACCGATATCCGCCAGTTTAACCTTATGTTCAAGACCTTCCAGGGCGTAACCGAGGACTCTAAAAACGAGCTTTACCTCCGCCCCGAAACGGCTCAGGGTATTTTCGTAAACTTTGCAAATGTTCAGAGAACAACAAGAAAGAAAATTCCTTTCGGCGTTGCTCAGATAGGAAAATCCTTCAGAAACGAGATTACTCCCGGAAACTTCATCTTCCGTGTGCGTGAGTTTGAGCAGATGGAGCTTGAATTCTTCTGCAAGCCGGGCACGGACCTTGAATGGTTCGAGTATTGGAGAGGCTTTTGCAGAGACTGGCTTCTTTCTCTTAATATCAAGGAGGAAAATCTCCGTCTTCGTGATCACTCCGCAGACGAGCTTTGCTTCTATTCAAAGGCAACCACCGACTTTGAATACCTGTTCCCCTTTGGCTGGGGCGAGCTTTGGGGCGTTGCGGACAGAACCGACTACGACCTCACACAGCACATTAAAACGAGCGGAAAGGCTCTTGAATATTTTGACCAGGAGGCAGGCGAAAAGTATGTGCCTTATGTTATTGAGCCGAGTCTCGGCGTTGAGCGTCTTGTCTTGACTCTCCTTACCGAGGCTTACGACGAGGAAACTCTTGAGGACGGCTCAGTGAGAACGGTAATGCACTTCCACCCGTTTGTTGCGCCCTTTAAATGCGCTGTTCTTCCTCTTTCAAAGAAGCTGAGCGAGCAGGCAGGCGCTATTGCAGAGGAGCTTTCAAAATACTTTACGGTTGATTTTGACGACGCGGGCGCTATCGGCAAGCGTTACCGCCGTCAGGACGAAATCGGAACTCCGCTTTGCGTTACTTTCGATTTCGACTCCGTTGAGGATAACTGCGTAACGGTTCGTGACCGTGACACAATGGAGCAGGTCAGAATCCCTGTTGCAGAGCTTAGGTCCTATATCGAGGACAAAATCAAATTCTGATAGCCTTATTTAAAAACCGTACCCCTGCGTTTTGCATAAAAGCGCAGGGGATTTATGTTTGCCGTCATATCGGAAACGGAATAAAAAAGAATTTTTAAGCGGCTTAATACTAAAATAAAAGACTCCTCCGCAGGCAAAAAGTCTGCGGAGGAGTTTCAGCTTTAAAATACGAAATTTATTCCTTTGATTTTGAAAGCACCAGATTTGTGATAATTCCGAGGATAAGCGCACATGCAACCTCTGTAAGAGTAACCTTTCCGAAGGTAAGAGTGAATCCGCCGATACCTGCGATAAGTATAACCGAAACAACAAAGAGGTTTTTGTTCTTGTCCAAGTCGACGTCCTTAATCATTTTAAGACCGCTTACTGCGATAAAGCCGTAAAGCGCAACGCACACGCCGCCCATTACGCAGGAGGGAATTGTGTTTACAAATGCAACAAAGGGAGTAAGGAACGAAATAAGAATTGCCATAACTGCCGCAGTGATGATTGTGTAAACAGAAGCATTCTTTGTAATAGCCACACAGCCTACCGATTCGCCGTAGGTTGTGTTGGGACAGCCGCCGAAGAATGCGCCCGCCATTGAGCCTACGCCGTCGCCGAGAAGAGTTCTGTGAAGTCCGGGCTCTTCAAGAAGGTCGGTTTCAATGATTGATGACAGGTTCTTGTGGTCTGCAATATGCTCCGCAAAAACAACGAATGCAACGGGTATGTATGCAACCGCCACTGTGCTGAGGTCGGACAGCGAAAACTCGGAAAAGCCCTTGAAGGCCTTAACGAAAGTAAAGTCGGGAACAGACACGAAGCTTGCAAGGGAAATATCCTTGAAGCAGTTTGTCAAAGCGCTGTAATCAATTATCATAAGCGCTTCGTTTCCTGTTTTCATTCCTATTAAGGTGAAAACGGACGCCACTGCGTAGCCTGCGATAATACCGATAATAAAGGGGATAAGCTTTGCCATTTTCTTGCCGTAGCTTGAGCAGAGCATCGTTACAAAAAGGGTAACAAGTCCGCAGATAACCGCAAGGTACGGCGAGCCGCCTGCGCTTGCTGTTTTAAGGTCGCCTATCGCATTGCCCGAAAGGGAAAGACCGATGATTGCTACGGTAGGACCGATAACAACGGGAGGCATGAGCTTTGATACCCATTTAACGCCCACAAGCTTAACGACGATTGCGATTACCACATAAACAAGGCCTGCAAAAACAGCGCCCAGCACCATTCCCAGGTAGCCCACGGAAATGCCGCCTGCAAAGGCAGCGCACATGGAGCCGATAAAGGCGAATGACGAGCCCAGGAAAACGGGGCTTTTTGCTTTTGTGAAAAGAACATAAACAAGAGTTCCCACGCCTGCGCCGCAAAGAGCTGCCGCAGGGCTCATCTGAGCGCCCTCAACGCTGTTGTTGATGATTACGGGAACAACGAGGGTTGCCGCCATGATTGCGAGAAGCTGCTGGATAGCGAACACAATCGTTTGGGCAAATTTTGGTTTGTCGCTTACATTGTAAATTAGTTTCATAATCTCCTCCGAAATTTTTATTTTATCGTCCTCCGACGAAAGGTAACAGTGTTAAAAAATCAGCCCTTTGCGTGTATGATTTTCACGTTTGTTTCCGAATCATAGGGCGGAATCGAAACCTTAACGGCTTCGGAATGTGAGGTGGGCACGTTTTTGCCCGTGTAGTCCGCCTTTATCGGAAATTCACGGTGACCTCTGTCCACAAGAACAGCAAGCTGGATTTTTTTCGGTCTGCCGACGGCGAGAACTGCGTCGATAGCCGCGCGCGTGGTCCGTCCCGTAAACAGCACGTCGTCCACAAGAATAACGGTTTTTCCGTTTATGTCAAAAGAAATCTCGGAATTGTTTATTCTTGTTTCGGAAAGCTCCGTGCGGTCGTCACGGTAATGGGTAATGTCTATTGTTCCGAAATTGACATCTGCGCCGAGACTTTTTAAATTGTCGCAGATAACGGATCCAAGCGCTACTCCCCTCGATTTAATTCCGATAATGCACAAATCCATGCCTGTTTCGTTTTTTTCAAGAATTTCATGGGAAATCCGCATCAGCGCACGTCTGATGTTGTTTTCGTCCATAATAACCGACTGCAAAGTAACACCTGCTTTCCCGAATAAAACAATCCCGTCGCATGATGCGGCAGGATTTGAGCTTTGAAAATATGCGGAAATCTTTCGGCATCACGGTACACGGTTAAAGATTTACTTATTTAAACCACTGAAATTATAACAAACATAAATCAAAAAGTAAAGGCTTTTTTCGGAAAAAGAGAATTTCATGACGAAATCTCTGTGCCGAGGCAATAAATTAAAAAAATCTATGGAAATTTATCTTTGAGTATGATATACTAAATATGTATATATTCAAGTGTTCGGAGGATAACGATGGGACTTTACAGAAAGCAAATCGGTAAGGGCATTTGCTTTAATGCCGTAACCGATGAAAGATACAAGACAAACCGAATTACGGTAAACCTTATTACTACCCTTTGTGAAGAGACCGCCTCGGCAAATGCGGCGGCTGCAAATATGCTTGACAAGTCAAATTCGAAAATTCCCGACAGAAGCGATTTTTCAATCCGTTTGGGCGAGCTTTACGGGACTTCCGTAACAGGCGTTGTTTCAAAAATCGGCAACAATCAGATTGTTTCGCTTGCCGCAAGCTTTATAGCTTCAAAATTTGCCTTTGACGGAGAGAACATAAAGCTTGAAGCGGCGGGACTTTTGAGAGATTGTCTTCTTTCGCCGGCTATGGAGGACGGGAAATTCCCCGAGGCGGCGTTTGAAATAGAGAAAAACAATCTTATCGACGATATTGACGCAGACCTTAACGACAAAAGGGTTTATTCCGTAAACCGTGCAACTTCCGTAATGTTTGAGGGCGAGCCTTGCAGTATTCACAAGCTCGGCACAAGGCAGACGGCAATGGCTCTGACTTCGGATACCGTTACCAAAGCCTACAACAGGCTTCTTTCGGAGGCTCAGATTGAAATAATGTATGTGGGCTGTGAGGACTATGCGGACCTTTGCGAGTACTTTGAAAAAGAGTTTTCGGGCATAAAGCGGGGAAACGTGGGCGGAATATGCGGCGCCGAAACTAAAATAAAGACGGAAACCGAGAATGTAACGGAGCGGCTTTCGGTTGCACAGAGCAAGATGGTTCTCGGCTTTAAGACGGACAGCGAGGACAGAGAGGCGTTCCGACTGCTTTCCGCAGTTTACGGAGGCACCCCCACCTCTAAGCTTTTTATGAATGTGCGTGAAAAAATGTCCCTTTGTTATTACTGCGCTTCACGCTATGACAGATTTACAAAATCTCTTGTGGTGGAATGCGGAGTTGAAAACGAAAATATAGAAAAAGCGAGAGCGGAAATCTTAAACCAGCTTGAGATGATAAGGAATTCGGAAATCTCCGATGATGAGATGCTGTTTGCCAAGCTTTCGATACAAAACGCTCTGAAGGCGGCAGGGGATTCTCCAGGGGCTCTTGAGGGGTGGTATCTGTCGCAGATTTTTGCTGAAACCTCTCTTTCGCCGGAGCAGGTAAACGAGCTTGCAGGCGCAGTTACGAAGCAGCGTGTTGCAGAAGCGGCGAAAAGCCTTAAGCTCGATACGGTTTATGTTCTTACAGGGGAGGAGGAATAAAGGTGGAAATAATCAAAAATTCAAGGCTTGGAGAAAGCTATTTCAGAATAAAGCACAAATCCGGGCTTACGATAATTCTTTATCCCATGAAAGGATATTCAAGCGTTTACGCCACGTTCGGGACAAAATACGGCTCGGTTGACACGGAGTTTAAAACAAACAAAGACAAGGACTTTATTACCGTGCCTGCGGGTATAGCTCATTTCTTGGAGCACAAGCTTTTTGAAAACGAGGACTGCGATGTGTTCGAGCTTTACGCAAAGACGGGCGCTTCGGGCAACGCATACACCTCCTTTGACAAGACCTGCTACCTTTTCTCCTGCACGGATAAATTTAAGGAGTCGCTTAAAATTCTTCTTGATTTTGTTCAGGCTCCGTATTTCACGGAACAGACCGTTGCAAAGGAGCAGGGAATAATAGGACAGGAAATAAGAATGTATGACGATAATCCCGGCTGGAGGGTGTTCTTTAATCTCCTTAACGCTCTTTATGTAAACCATCCGGTGAAAATCGACATTGCGGGAACGGTCGATTCCATTTCCGAAATCACGGCAGAGCTTCTTTATGACTGCTACAACACCTTTTACAATCTTAACAATATGGTTCTTTCCGTGGCAGGCAATTTTGAAATCGACGATGTGATCTCCGTTGCGGACGAGTGCTTAAAGCAAAACGAGAACATCACTATCGAGAGAAGCACCTACGACGAACCCGATACGATTGCTCAGCCGGAGATTACTCAGGAGCTTTCGGTTGCCTTTCCGCTGTTTTCAATAGGCTTCAAGGCAAAGCCTTTTTACGGCAGGGAGCTTCTTAAGGCAACCTATGAAACAAAGCTTGCAATGGATCTTATAGCCGGAGACACCTCTCCGTTATACAGAGAAATGTATGAAAGCGGCCTTATAAACGAAACCTTTTCAAACGAGGTGTTCTTCGGAAACGGATACTTTGCACCCATT
>JBJESI010000205.1:0-6450 GCA_051882715.1 Oscillospiraceae bacterium | reverse complement strand
CATAAAGGTTTTTGCCGGGGGAAGATTGTAGATTAAAAATCCGATAAGCGCTCCCGCAAGAGCGGCCGAATACGCCTCCTGCCAGAAATATCCCGCCGTTCCCGCAATGAACATGAAAGCTATTGCATAAACAACGGTGACAGAGCCGCAAAGACCGTCAACTCCGTCCAAAAGATTAACTGCGTTGACAATATATATTATGGCTACCGCCATAAGCGGATAATAAAACCAGCCCAGCTCCAGCGTTCCGATAAACGGGAAAGGTATACCCGTCCCGGTGTTTCCGAGGATTCTCATTGTGGCAAAATATGCGGCAATTATAATTACCTGCAAAATTATTTTGCCCCATGCGCTGAGCCCGAGATTTCTCTTTTTTACAACCTTGATATAATCGTCGATAAAGCCCACAAAACCGAAAGCCATTGCCATGACTGTGCCCGCTATAAGCTCCTTCATTCTGAGAAGTCCAATATCTCCGTTCATATCCGTGCCGCCGAAGGCAATTCCGAGAAATACCGTAACGGTAATTCCCGCCGCCATTGCGCCTATGAACATAAGTCCGCCCATGGTGGGCGTGCCCTCTTTTTTCTTGTGCCAGTTCGGTCCGATGTCCAGTATCGTCTGACCGAAATGGAGCTTGTGCAGAAACGGTATTAAAACTCTTCCGAGTAGCGCCGAAACCGCAAACGATACTGCGGCGATAACCGCAAGCATCCAAATCCTCATAATTTTATTCTCCCCAAACAGATTTTATAACTTCTTCAAGCCGCATACCTCTGCTTCCCTTAACGGAAACGATATCGCCGCTTTTAATATTTTTCCTCAGGTATTCCTCAAGCTCGTCTCTGCTTGCGAAATGACGGGCAAAAATTTTGCCCTCGCTGTTTGCACGGTCCGCTATGTTCTTTGACTCTGCACCGAAGCACAAAAGCCCGTCGATTTCAAGCCCTTTTGCGAAATCCGCAATCCCCGCATGAAGCTCTGCGGAGCGTTCTCCAAGCTCCAGCATATCGCCGATTACCGCAAATTTTCTGCCCTGCGCCTTCATCTGCGAAAGCACGGTAAGCGAAGCCTCAACCGATGTAGGACTTGCGTTGTAGCAGTCCACGAGAATTTTAATTCCGTCCTTTTCCACGGTGTGCTGGCGCATTCCCACGGGAACATAGGCTTCAAGAGCCTTTACGCAGTCCTCGGGAGGAATATTGCACAAAATTCCCGCCGCAAATGCGCTTAGAGCGTCATAAACAAGGTGCTTGCCCTGAGCGGGAATACTCGCTTTTATGCTCTTGCCGAGATACACTATTTCAAAAGAGGTTTTTCCCTCGCCGCTTGAAATATTCACGCCTCTTACCTGAACCTCGGGATTGTCGATACCGTAAAGCACAACAGGTCTTTCGGATTCGTCACGGTATTTTGACAAAAGCTCGTCGTCGCCGTTGATTATAAGCGGCGCATCGCTTTCCATACCGTCGAGTATTTCAAGCTTCGCCTTTAAAATATTTTCCCTCGTACCGAAAAATTCTATGTGGGAATATCCGATATTCGTTATTATCGCAAGGTCGGGACGGGCGGTTTTTGAAAGAGCGCTTATCTCTCCCGCCGCAGACATTCCCATCTCGATAACAGCCGCTTCGTATTCCTTTTCAAGCCGCATAAGCGTCATTGGGAGTCCGATTTGGTTGTTGAGATTTCCGATTGTTTTAAGGGTTTTGTATTTGCTTTCGAGAACGCAGGCGGTCATTTCCTTGGTGGTCGTTTTGCCCACGCTTCCCGTAATGCCCACGACTGTCGTATTAAAAAGCGTTCTGTAATACGCCGCAAGGGAAAGCAGCGCCTTGTCTGTGGACTCTGTGAGAATACAGGGTCCAAGGTCCGTGGGCCGCTCCGAAAGAACCGCCGCCGCTCCGTTTTCAAAAGCCTTGCCGATGAAATCGTGGCCGTCAAAATTTTCGCCCTTAAGGGCTATGTAAAGCGCTCCGTCGGTGATTGTTCTCGTGTCGGTGGAAACCGAGGAAACCTTCCCGAAATCCGAACAAGTGCCGCCGGTTGCGTCTGCAATCTGTTTAAAAGTCAGCTCCTGCATAATCAATCCTTCAAATTCTGCTTATTGCCTCCAAAACAAGCTCACGCTCGTTGAAGGGATAGTCCACTCCGCCGATAGCCTGATAATCCTCGTGTCCCTTGCCTGCAAGCAAGAGCACGTCCCCGCTTTTTAAAAGGGAAACCGCAAAATTTATCGCTTCCCTGCGGTCGAGGATTACCGAATAGGGCGTGTCGTGATTTTTTACGCCCCGAAGCAGGTCGTCGGCGATTTTCTGCTCGTTTTCAAACCGTGGATTATCCGAGGTTATCACAAGATAATCCGCAAGTCTTGCGGTTATGTCGCCCATGAGAGGACGCTTTACCGCGTCACGCTCGCCTGCCGCTCCGTATAGGCAGATAAGCCGCCCCGTTTTGAATTTGTTAATGTGAGTAAGAATTTTTTTCAGGGCGTCGGGCGTATGTGCAAAATCGCAAATTACCGTAAAATCCCTGCCCGTGGGGATAACCTCGCTTCTGCCCCGCACTCCCGGGAAATCAAGCAGGGCGGGAATAATTTTCTTCTCGTCAAAGCCAAGCTCCGCCAAAAGCGCAAACGCCGCAAGGGAATTTTTAACGCTGTAATCGCCGGGCATGGGGAATTTTATGTAGTACGCCTTGGAGTCGAATCTCGCCCAGTAGCTAACTGCCGAAATTGCGTATTTTATATTGTCCGCATTGTATTTTCCCGCTCCCGCAAGAGAATATCCGACCGCCCTGCAGGGCTGTTCGGACAAAAGCCTTTTTCCGCTTTCGTCATCTGCGTTGACAACGGCTAAATCGGACATTTCAAGGAGCATTCTCTTTGCAAGATAGTAGTTTTCTTTTGTTTTATGGTAGTCCAGATGGTCCTCGGTGATATTGGTGAAAATCGCTCCGCAAAAATGCTCGCCGTAAAGTCTGCCCTGCGCAAGCGCCTGAGAGGACGCCTCCATCACGGCATATTCGCAGCCTGCGTCAACCATCTCCGCAAAAAGACTCTGTAATAGCATCGGCTCGGGCGTAGTGTTCACAGCGTGGATTTTACGCTGGCAAGTGTCGTATTCTATGGTGCCGATAAGCCCCGTGCGGTGCCCGAAGGCCTCCAGCAGACTTTTTAATATGTAAACGCTTGTGGTTTTGCCGTTTGTGCCCGTCACGCCGATAAGCTTTAGATTTTTGGAGGGGTTTTTGTAGAAATTGGACGCAATCAGCGACAGCGCATTCCTCGTGTTTTCCACGATATACTGGTTTTCTGCGCCTGTGTCACGCTCGCACACAACCGCCGCCGCGCCCTTTTCCAGAGCCTGCTTTGCCGCGTCGTGCCCGTCGAAATGCTCGCCTTTTATGCAGACAAAAAGCACTCCCTCTTTTATGTCCCCGGTGTTGGAAACCACGTTTGTAATCTCGGTTTCGCTGTCACACGGGCAAACTCCGTTTAAAAGTTCTTTAAGCTTCGTAGTTACACTCCCTATCCTATTTCCTCTACAACAACAAAGTTTACTTCCATTACCGTTCCCTGCAATACGGTAGAGCCCGCCTCAAGCGACTGAAGCTGAGCCGTTGCGTTCGATGAGCCCGTTACGCCCGTAAGATACGGGTTAAGCCCTGCGGCGGCAATTTTCGCATTGGCCTCGGAGGGTGAAAGCCCCCTTACATCGGGAACCGTTGTGGTAAGGGTATCCGCGCCCTCTTCCGTATAAAGCAAAAGCGTGGAGCCTTTGGGCAAACTTGTTCCCCCGTTGGGATACTGCATAATAACCGTATCGCCGTCTCCGATGACCTCGGCTGAAAGTCCCTTTTCCGAGAGCTTTGATTTCGCTTCCATATAGGACGAGCCTGCCACAACGGGCGCTGAAACAAGAGCGTTTGCAAGCTGCTCGTCGCTGTATTCGGGGTAGTGTCCCAAATAAGGGAGCGCTTCCTTAAAGGTTGCGGATACTACGGGCGCACAGATTACGCTTCCGTAAATTGCTCCGCCGGTAGGAGTATCCACCATAACGAGCATTATAAGGTCGGGGTCGTTTGCCGGCGCAAAGCCGCAGAAGGAAGCCACATAGTCCGTTCTGCCCGTTGCAAGGTCGGAGTCCTGCTTCTGAGACGTGCCTGTTTTTCCGCCGATTCGGTAGCCCTCGATATAAGCGTTCTTTCCGCCGTTTTTGCTTACAACCGATTCAAGAATATATCTCATGGTTTCCGAGGTGTCCTCCGAAACCACCTGACGTCTTACGTTTGTTTTTGTTTCGACAACGATATTGCCTTCGCTGTCCACGATTTTGTCCACCACATAGGGCGTTACGAGATAGCCGCCGTTAATTGTGGCTGAAACAGCCGTAATCATCTGAATAGGCGTTATCTTGTTGGTCTGACCGAAAGCGCTGCTGGCAAGCTCCACCACTCCGAGAGAATCCTCGGTTACGGTAAAGGACTTAGCCTCGCCCGGCAGGTCGATACCCGAAAGCTCGGTAAAGCCGAACGCTTTGAAATATTTGAAAAATGTTTGCGCTCCCATTCGCAGGCCTATTTCGATATGAGCAGGGTTGCAGGAGGTCGCAACGGCGTTCACAAGGTCAACCGTTCCGTGTCCGCTCAGCTGCCAGCATTTCATTTTAGTGCCTGCCACATCCGCCACGCCCGAGCAGTAAAATGTATCGTTAAGCGAAATCACCTTTTCCTCCAAAGCGGAGGCAACCGTTACCGTCTTGAAAACGGAGCCGGGGTAATAAAGCTCGGTCACGCATTTGTTTTTCCACTGTCCCTCTCTGAGTGCCGCCTTTGTTTCGGAATAAACCGCCTTTTCCTCCTCCGTATTCTGCGGAAGAGCCGCAAGAGTCGCCTTGTCCTTTTCGCTGTATATTTCAAACGGGTCGGTAAGGTCAAAGCCCGGAGTTGTTGCCATGGCATAAATTCTGCCCGTCTTGGGGTTCATCATTATGGCGCAGGCACGGTTGTCGGGCTGGTGCAAATCCACGCAGTCCTGCATATTTTTTTCAAGATAGTTCTGCATAACGGAGTCGATTGTCAAATAAATATCGTTTCCGTTTTCAGCGTCGTAAAGCTTTTCGTAACGGTACGGCATTTCGTTTCCGAGAGAGTCGCGCAGGGAAACCTGCTTGCCGTCCACGCCCGAAAGATAGTCGTCGTAATACGCTTCGATGCCGTATGCGCCGTCGCCGTCATAGTTTGTAAAGCCAATAATGCTCGCAGCCATTACACCGTTAGGGTAGTAACGCTTCGAGCCCTGCGTCGTGTATATTCCCGAAATCCCCTGCTCCTCGGCAAATGCAAGAATTTCGTCTACGTCTTCCTTTTCAACCTCTCGCTTTACTTCCTCGTACTGATTTTCCTTTTTGGTTTTTTCGATAATATCCTCACGGTCAACGCCGAGAACCTGCGAAAGCTTGTCGGCTATCAGGTCGATTTTGTCCGATTCGTATTTTGTTATATAGGTCGGGTCGATAAACACCGTCCAAACCGTTGCGCTCTGTGCAAGAACCTCGCCGTTTGAATCGTAAATCGTTCCTCTGTTGGCTTTGATTGAAACGCTGTTAAGCTGCTGGGCGTTTGCAAGCTCCTGATAAAAATCGCTCTTTGCGATTGAGGTTATGCCCAGCATAATTGTTATATAAATAGCAAAAGCGGCTAATAGGGTTGCAACAACCCTATTAAGCCTTTTTTTCATAGTCAGTGATGGTTTTATATCCGCCGACGACCTTGCTCTTGCGTAGCCGCCGGTTCCTTTTTTCCTGTTGTTCGCCATAAATCTTTCCCCCGGCGTGTGCGTTTTGTTAAATTCTATTCTTTACAATCCCAAATATTCCATAACGCTGTCAAAACCGTTTGAAAGAGCCGCAAAAAAGCCCTTGCCGCTCTTTGCGTCCGCTGTCTTGATGGTGTCGCTTGTAGGAACCTTTATATATTCCATATTGCTTGCTTCAATGCTCTTCATGCCCAAAACGGAAACCGCATATTCCTCCACATTTTTCAGGGACATCTCGTTGTCAAGCTTGGATTCAAGTCTTACGCCCTCGCTCTGAAGAACTGTAAGAGCCGCCGTTTCGTCGTTAAGCTCGCTTTTGGCTTCGTTTACCATAACGCCGCTGTAAAGCATCATTGAGCAAACCGCAATCGCAAACATCGCAAACGCCGCACCCTTGAGATAGGACGCCTTTTTCGCTCTCGGCACGACCATCTGTATTTCGGATTTTTCCTGCTTTTTTTCGGTCTTTTTGTTTTCTGTTACATCAAATCTTGCAAAATCGTAAGCTAAATTGTTCATAATCTACCGCCCTTACTGCCTAAAGCTTTTCTAATATCCTGAGCTTTGCGCTTTTGCTCCTGCTGTTTTTTTCGAGCTCCTCGCCGCCCGGCAAAATCGCCTTTTTGCATACG
>JBJESI010000204.1:0-6479 GCA_051882715.1 Oscillospiraceae bacterium | reverse complement strand
TCAGCGTCCTCTTTAAGCTTTGTAAGAATCATAGCCGAGATTTCCTGAGGAGTGTACTTCTTGCCGTCGATGTCTACCTTGTAGTCGGAGCCCATATGGCGCTTGATAGAGCTTACCGTTCTGTCAGGGTTTGTGATAGCCTGACGCTTAGCAACCTGACCTACCATTCTTTCACCGTTTTTGCCGAATGCTACAACCGACGGTGTTGTTCTTGCACCTTCGGAATTAGCGATTACTACTGCTTCGCCGCCTTCGATTACGGCAACGCATGAGTTTGTTGTACCCAAGTCAATACCAATAATTTTTCCCATAGTAATTATCTCCTTTGTTTTGTTTTACGGATTTGCTACTGAAACCATCGCATGGCGGATTACCTTGCCGCCCAGCTGATAGCCCTTTTGGAACACCTCATAAACAGTGTTCTCTTCTTCTCCCTCGATTTCCAACTGCTTGATGGCGTGATGAAATTCGGGGTCGAACTGTGCGCCTTTGGCTTCAATTTCGGTAACGCCCAGCTTTTTAAGAATGTCGCAGAGCTGATTGAAAATCATCTCAACGCCCTTTTTAAAGTCGCCGTCCTTACATTCAGCATCCAGCGCTCTTTCAAAATTATCCAGAGCGGGAAGGATTTCAAGAACGGTTTTCGCCGTTGCGTCGCCGTAAGCCTCAAGCTTTTCCTTTTGAGTTCTCTTTCTGAAATTATCGAATTCCGCTCGGAGCCGCAGGTGTTTGTCGTTAAGCTCTGCAAGGCTGTCTGTCAGCTCTGAAATCTTTTTCTCTTCTTCGGAAAGAGCGTCCTCTGTTTCCTTTTCGGATTCTGCGGAAGCTTCTTTTTCTTCCTTCACTTCCTCTGTGTCTTTTTCTTTACTTTCCAAAATTATCGCCTCCTTCGCCGTCGTTTTCTTCGGAATCGGACAGCAGACCCGTAATCTTTTCCGTGAAGTACTCGATATACGGAAGCATCGAGGAGTAATCCAGTCTTAGCGGACCGATTATACCCAGTGCGCCTGCGGTCTTGTTGCTTTTTTTGTAATTTGATGTAATGATGCTGGAATTGGTGGCTACTAAGGGGCCGCCCTCATCGCCGAGCATTACATGAACTCCGCTGAAGCTGTTGTTGAGGAGCCTTGAAAGCTCATCCTTTCGGTCGAGGAAAGAAACTATCTGAGCCGGGCTTACATCGTCAAGCCTCAGCAGATTGCTCTGCCCCGCAACCTCAACCTCAGTCGAAACCATTTCGTTTGACATCTCGTAAACCGTATACAGAAGAGGAGAAAGTGAAAGCATATAGCCGCCGAGAGTGGAGGCAAGCTGTTCAATCACATCTTCCGAGAGATTTTCAAGCGAAACGCCCTGAAGGTGCTCCTTAATAAATTGCTTGAAGAAATCCAGCTCCTCGTTTGTCAGGTCAAACTGCAATCGGCAAACCTTATTTTTGACATTGCCGCTTGAAGTGATAAGAAGCATCACATACATTCGTCTGCCTGTGGGGATAACCTCAACATTTGTTATTACCGAAAACTGGGGCGAGTGATCAAGGATAACAGCCGCACATCGGGTAATTTCCGACAGAGCGCACACGGCGTTTTGAAGAAGAGCTTCTTCGCTTGCCGCACCGTTGTCAAGCATTGTGTCGATCATTCGCTTTTCATCATCCGAAAGCTCTTTGGGAGTCATTAGGTTCTCGATATACATTCGGTATCCCTTAAAGGTGGGGACTCTTCCCGCCGAGGTGTGGGGATGCTCGAGATATCCTAACTGCTCCAAGGTCGCCATTTCGTTTCTGATGGTGGCTGACGAAATCTTATTTTCAAACTTTTCTGCAAGAAGCTTTGAGCTGACAGGCTCGCCGGTTACGATGTATTCGTCGACAACCGCCTGCAAAATTTTCAGTTGTCTTTCGGTCAAGCATATCACCTCCGTTGCTGTTTAGCACTCGTTATCCCTGAGTGCTAAGTATAATATAACACCCTTTTAGCACTTTGTCAAGTAGTCTGCTAAAAATATTATGCACTTTTTTGAAAAAATTTTTCTTCCGTTGCACAAAACCGTGCAACTTTGGGCTTTTTTCAGTCAAATTTGCTTCCGAAGCATGATAAAGGAGGAAAAATGTTAGAAATCAATGTGAGCATCAACGAGTACGGAGAGGTTTACACCTCCACGGACGTAATCGGCTACAACGGCGAGAATAACGGCAGAGTCCTTGTCTTTGATTATCCCGAAATAGACGGATGTACCTATGAGCTGTGGATTGACGCAGGCAACGAGTCGCCGTATTCCGTCAGTATCGACAGCGGCAGATACGAGGTCGGTGCGTCGCTTCTTAATGCAGGTGAGATAACCCTGCAATGGCGTGCCATGCGTGATGTTAATCTGGTGGCAAAGTCTGCAAAATGGAAAATGCGCGTCGGAGAGAGCATTTCGGGAGATCCCGTGCCCATCCCCACCTACGAGCAGTCGGAGACTATCTTGCAGATGCTTTTTTCAAATGTCAATTCGGTTATAGCGAGAGCGGACGCAGGTGAATTTAACGGAGAAAAGGGCGAAAAAGGCGATCAGGGCGAGCGGGGGCTTCAGGGACCGACAGGTCCTGTGGGCGGAAAAGGTCCTAAAGGCGACAAGGGAGAGGACGGCTATACGCCCGTCAGGGGAGTCGATTACTGGACAGATGAGGATATAGCCTATATAAATGACTATATCGACGGCCTTATAGGCACGCTCAACGCCTCTTTGGAAAGCAGATTGGAGGGTAAGTGATGAACAGCTTGGCGAAAAACATAGCTCAGGCGATAAATGATTTTAACAGCATAAGAGCGTCAATCGAGGAAAAAGGCGCTGCAATCGGCAACATGCCCACAAGCACATACGCAGAGAAAATTTTAAGCTTAAGCGCCGAGCAGTATTATTACAGCCCGAGAGGGATAATGTACACGGAAAATATGGTCATGCCCGACAGCGTTACCGATTTGTTTGCATATCAGTATCAAGGCTGCGAGTATTTAAAATCTATCACTCTCTCGGCGGGGATAACGTCTTTAAACGCTGCTTCTGTTTTCAGCGGGTGCGGAAATTTGGAAACGGCAGTTTTACCGCCTAATGCCGTGGGAACGATAGCCGCACAGTTTTTTCAGAGCTGTGTTAAATTAAAATCAGTTGAAATACCGTCAGGAATTACGGCGTTTACAAGCAATACATTCTGCTATTGCTATGCGCTGGAAAAGATAATTCTTCCTGAAGGCTTTAAGAGTATGACAACCAATGTGTTCAAAAACTGCACAAGCCTGACGGAGGTATATCTTCCGGGAACAGTTACGAGTATAGGGGTAAGTGCTTTTACCGGCTGTACCGCTCTTGAGTATGTGACGCTGGGGCAGGGATTTAGTGCGTCCGTTAACTTTTCCGCAAGCGATAAATTCAGTGCAGATACAATCGTGGCAATGTTTAATTCTCTTGCGGATTTAACGGGCGATACGGCGAAAACGCTGACATTGGGGACAGTAAACCTTGCAAAAGTGACCGAAGAGCAAAAGCAAATCGCAACGAATAAAAACTGGAATTTAGCGTAAGGAGGTCAAAATGATAAGAATTGATTATTTAAATCCCAGAATGTTAATTGCCGACGAGGGAAAGGTGCTAACTAACGGCGAAGCATATTCCGCCGTTGTCTACCTCGGTGCGGAGGAAAATGCGGATAATTGGTCGGAGATAACCTCAGAAGAGGCGAAAAATCAGCAAAACAGCCTATAAACAAGTGTTCTTGATTTTTTCGGGGAGATGTGATAAAATATACTTAATTAAATGCGTACGGAGGTAGTTATGGCGTCTTTGCATCCAACTGCTGAAAAAATTTATAAGTATATTAACGAGCGAAGCGAAAATAATGTTGTTCCCACAATACGTGAAATTTGCGACGCACTCTCCATAAAATCAACCTCAACCGTTCATAAATACATAGGCGAGCTGGTGGAAGCAGGACTGATTGAAAAGCTTGACAATCAGCGCCGTGCCATAAGGCTTTCCGGTAAGAACGCAGTAAAAATTCCGCTTGTGGGAGTTGTAACCGCAGGCGTACCTATTACGGCAATCGAAAATGTGGACGAGTACATTCCGTTTTGTTCACGGAAAAGCCATTCGGGCGAGCTGTTTGCGCTGAGAGTTCGGGGCGACAGTATGTTTGACGCCGGAATTTACGACGGTGACATCGCAGTTATTGAACAAACGCCTGTTGCAGAAAACGGTGAAATCGTTGTGGCTATGGTGAACGGCACGGAAGCGACAATCAAGACGTTTTATAAGGAGGACGGGCATTTCAGGCTTCAGCCTCAAAACGCTTCCTATGAGCCTATAATAGTTGATGAAGTCAGCATAATAGGGCGGCTTGTTTCCATTATAAGATATTACTAAAAACCGAGGATTCAGACATGGCAAGGATTTCAGACTTTAACGGCGATTATGTCGGCTTGTCAAAAACCGAAATCGCAGAAAACCGAAAAATATTTTCCAAGAATTTAAAGAGAACTCAGAGCGACAGACCGCTTTATGTACTTGCTCTTTCTGCGGTTCTTGAACCGCTTTTCATAATGCTTGCACTGGTTGCGGCGCTCAGCTTTATATCGGGCGAGCCTCTTTGCGGCATTGCGGCTGCGCTCTTTGCGGCGGCGCACGCTGTCCTTAATATTGTTACCGAAATGAAGGCGGACAGATATGCCGAACAGCTGGCTCTGAGAGCCTGCCCGAAAGTTCCTGTGCTGAGCAAGGAAGAGATTGTTATGCTCCCTGCGTACGAGCTTCTTCCCGGCGACATAATTGTTCTTGAAAAGGGCGACGAGGTTCCCGCAGACTGCACTGTTCTCGAACAGCAGGGACTTATGGCGGACGAATTTGTTTTTACAAACGACCATGCCCCTAACTATAAATATGCAGAATCAAAAAAGGATGACGGAAAGCTGAAGCAAAACTGCGTTTACCTTGGGACGAAAATAACCGAGGGCAAGGCGGTTGCTAAGGTTCTTGCAGTCGGCGAAAGAGCGCTTCTTTTCCGCTCGGGAAAAGCTCAGATGGAGCCTGCTTTGCGCCCCGAAAAAAGCGAAAAGGCCGCACGCAGGCTTTATATACGAATTTCCTACGGGTCCTTAGCGCTTCTTGCACTTTCCATGCTTTATCTGCTTATCGCAAAAAACGGCTTGAATTTTTCATGGTGCTTTAACGGCGCGGCGGCTGTTGCGGCGGCGATAATTCCTGCTGCCGTTCCTGCGGCGGTAAGCCTTATTGTGCTTATAAACGCAAAGCGGCAGGCAAAGGCGGGAATTTGCTACGCAAATTACAAAATAAGCAGTAAGCTTAAAAACATTTCCGTGCTCTGTGTGGATAAGACGGGTGTTATTACGGGAAATAAAATAAAAGTTGCCGACACATTTGCGCCGCAAAAATCCTTGCTTGCACATATATCCACCTTGGCGTGCGGCTCGTATTCCGACGACCCCATTGACAGAGCGATTGTCGATTACTGTGCAAGAGCCGGAGCGGATGTGGCGGTCTTGCAAAGCAACTATCTTGTACATTCTTACCCCCTTGAGCCGTCGCTTAAAATGTGCGGGCATATCTGGAAAATCGGAGACAGCGTTTTACTGTGCGCCAAAGGCTCTCCCGAAGCGATTATGGATATTTGCAGTATCTCCGAGGAAGAGCGCTTGGCGGTAAAGGCACGCCAGACATATTACTCAAAGAAGGGATACAGCGTCATCGCAGTTGCCTGCAAGGAGCTCCCTTCCGACAGCAAAACCGCAGAGTCGCTTCGTGAGCAGTCCAATCTTTCTTTTGTCGGCCTTATTGCTTTAAGCGATCCTCCGAGAGCGTCGGTTACCGATTCGGTAAGGCTTTGCAATGATTACGGCATTAGGGTGCTTATGGTTACGGGCGACAGTATTGAAACGGCCGCCGCAGTTGCCGGCAATATCGGAATAAACACCAAAAACGGAATAATAAGCGGAGAAACTTTACACAACTGCACGGATGACGAGCTTGTTGAGCTTGCAGGGCGTGCGTGCGTGTTCGCAAGAGTTGCCCCCGAGGACAAGCTTAGGCTTGTAAAGGCTCTTAAAAGGAGCGGCGAGCGTGTTGCGGTAACCGTTGAAAGCAACAGTGAGGAAGAAATCGCAAAGGACGCCGATGTTTCATTCTGCATGAGCGAAAGCACACAGCCCTACGCCAAAGAAAATGCCGATATAATTGTAAAAAGCAATAGCTTTGAAAAAATAGTTGCCGCAATTTTTGACGGAAAAATTCTTCACAGCAGAATTGTAAAAACCGTAGGCTGCGCTCTTTCGGTTTATATAACTATGTTCTTAACAAATGTAATTTCAATGCTTTCTTACGGCTCTCTGCCCGTGTTCCTGCCTGTGGATATTGCTTATATCAGCCTGCTTCTGACTGCGGTTTCGGCGGTGATTTTCTCGGGCATAAAATACTATCCCAGAGGC
>JBJESI010000203.1:0-1529 GCA_051882715.1 Oscillospiraceae bacterium | reverse complement strand
TGCTTTTTATCTGTATGCGTTGCGAGAACATATTCGTATTTGTCCTTCAAAACTTTATCCGCCCATTCCCGTGCGATGAGGTACGCCTTTTCGGGCGTAACCTCACCGGGACGGAATGATTGAATCAGATGATAAGCTTTATTCTGACCTCCGCTCCTTGCCTTCTGCGCTGTCAGCTCAAACTCTAATTCTGCCGTTTGGGGAGTGCAGTTAAAGCTGTAAATCAGATTATCATTGGTTTTTGCATTATCACATATATATTTTATCGATTTGCCGACAGTGTGCCTGATAGCGTGGATTTTAGTAATCGCCATATATCTTCTACCCTTGATTTTATAACAGAGACATCCCGATAATTTGCATATCCGCTGCTGTTCATCAGAGTGACCGCCTGATTAATATTTCTTCCGATTGCATTGAACTCTTTAACAAGCTGCTTTATATCAGACGTATCAATATTAACTACGAAACCGTCTATCGCCATTTTACGCAGATATGCGCCTCGGTTACTGACATTGGCAGCCTTAAAGCGTTCATTTATCAAGGCAAGCTCCTCATTGTCAACGTAAAACTTTACCTGTATATCTCTCCTGCGATTTTTCAAAATTTCACCTCCGTTTAATCGGGGACGGGAAACTTTTTATCAAAATTCCCTGCGGGAATTTTGCCTGCCTTTTGTACTTTGAGTACCAAAAGGTTATGCTTGCTAATAAAGTTTCCTAATAAAGTTTCCCACCCGGATAAGTATATTTTAAAAGTTCTGTTTTAATAGTCAGCCGGTTAACTTGACTATATTATAGCATGGATTCTTAAACCCCCTCGGATTTTCCAGTGAATAATTTTTTAAACATAAAACAAGAAAAATTTCATATACGGTACTCACTGCGTACCATGTAAGAATTTGTCGTATGATTTTTCTTTGATTTCGGTCATAACGGTGATACAATAAAGAAAAACAATCGGAGGAATACATATGGACTTTGAGGAATTAGGAGCAAGATTAGTTGATTTGCGAACCAACAGAAGATTAAAACAAAAAGAGGTTGCGGAGGCAACCGGAATTTCAAAATCAACACTTAGTAAAATAGAGAATGGTTTTGCTGATACAAGCTTTACAAATATAGTGAAGCTTGCACAGTTTTATAATGTGTCCGTTGATTATCTACTGGGACTGAAACGGCATGATAAGATTATGCAGTCAGAAATGTCAGAGCTGGGTTTGAGTGATAAAGCGATATGGAAGCTGAAAAAGAATACACGCCATGCAAAAATTCTTTCAGAGCTTATACTGACAAACAGCATTGACGAATTTCTCGACAGAATTGAAATATTTCTTAACGGTAATATGGAAGCCATATATTTGGGACTAACAAAAATATATGAAAAAGCTGTCACTGAATTGAGAGAGCAGCAGGGCGAAGCTTTACCTGATGATGCTATTATGAATATATTAAAACACGGCGGCTTTAATGACGCATTTGACAGATTTAAAATCCGTGAAGCTTTAAATGCTCTTTTAAACGAATTAA
>JBJESI010000202.1:0-6565 GCA_051882715.1 Oscillospiraceae bacterium | reverse complement strand
TTATAGAAATTATTCAAATTCTATGCCGTAATTACAGAGGATATGATAAAGATAAAATTACTAAAATTACTTGACAAAATTTTGTCCTTTTGATATAATCAATGTGTTATCCTTGCTTATGTGTATAAGACATAGGCCTAACGACCAAAAGGAGGTGTCAGAATGGCAAAATTAAGCGGAAAGTACGAATGCATGGTTATCTTCGATCTCAGAAAGGGCGAGGAAGCTGTAAAGGCATTGGTAGAAAAGTTTAACGCACTCATCGCAGAGAACGGAACAGTTGAAAGCGTTGACGAGTGGGGCAAGCGTAAATTAGCTTATGCTATTGATTACGAGACAGAAGGGTACTACGCACTCTATAATTTTGAGAGCAAGCCCGATTTCCCCGCAGAGCTCGAGCGTGTATTGAACATCACAGACGGCGTACTTCGTTCAATGGTTATTGCGAAGTAGGAGGTATACTCAAATGCTTAACAGAGTAATTTTAATGGGCAGACTGACTGCTGACCCCGATATAAGACAGACCCCGTCGGGAGTAAGTGTTGTAACATTTTCCATGGCAGTTGACAGAGATTATACCCGTGGCGAAGAAAAACAAACGGATTTTATTAACATAGTAGCGTGGAGACAGCTTGCCGAATTTATCTCAAAATATTTTTCCAAAGGAAGAATGATTGCGATTGAAGGCAGAATTCAAACAAGAAATTATGTGGATAACAACGGTCAGAAGCGCTATGTAACCGAAGTTGTTGCCGATAAAGCTCACTTCACGGGAGAGAGCAAGTCTGCAAATAACGACAGTTCATTTACAAACGGACCTCAGCATCCTGCTTATACCCAGGAAGCAACAGGCGGTTCGTCGGTATCAATCGGCGATTTAGGTGATTTTGAAGAAATCCAGGATGAAGACGATTTACCGTTCTAATTTACAATGACAGGAGGCTATCAAGATGGCTTACGATAAGGAAAGAGGGGACAAGGCTCAGCGCCCTGTAAGAAAACCCCGCAGGAAGGTTTGCCAGTTCTGTGCTGACAAAATCGATGTAATCGATTACAAGGACCTTCCCAGACTTAAAAAGTGCATGACAGAGAGATCAAAGATTCTCCCCAGAAGAGTTACAGGCTGCTGCGCATATCATCAGCGTCAGCTTACAGTAGCAGTAAAGAGAGCTCGTCAGGTTGCATTGATTCCCTACACAAGCGAATAATAAGTCGGCCGCTCCGAAATTCGGAGCGGTTTTTTCATAAAGGTTGCCGTGCTTGCAAAAAGTGCGGCATTTTGCTATAATTAAACAGAGTATTATTTAAGGGTGAGGAATTTGGTAAAAAGGAAAATCGCCGTAATCGGCGGAGGAGCTTCCGGCATGATGGCGGCTGTGTCGGCTGCACATATGGGCGCCAATGTTACGATTTACGAAAGAAACGACCGCGTCGGTAAAAAGCTTCTCTCCACGGGAAACGGAAGATGCAATATAACTAACGACGGCGTTCTTGAGACTGATGAAAAGGGAAGGCTCGTCCATTATTATGGCAAAAACCGCAAGTTTTGCGAATATGCGCTTAAAGAGTTTGATAATGATGCCTTGCTCGGCTTTTTCAACGAACTCGGAGTCCTTTTCAGAAATGAAAACGGAAAATACTTTCCTTATTCAGAAACCGCATCAACCATACTTGACGTGCTCCGCTTTTACTGTGAAAAGCTTGGCATAAAGCTTGTTTCTTCCTCAAAAATAAATGAAATCACAGCTAAAAAAGACTTTTTTGTAATTTCAGGCGCCCGGTACGATAAAGTAATCATCGCCTGCGGCGGAGCAAGCTGTCCGCATCTGGGGACTGACGGCTCAGGATACTCCTTGCTTGAAGGCTTTTCCCACACAAGAACGGAGCTGACGCCTGCCATAACCCAAATTAAAACCGATAATAAATACACAAAGCAGTTAAAAGGGATAAAATGCAATGCAGATGTTTCTGTATTTAAAGGAAAAAAAGCTTTGCGCCGTGAATACGGGCAGGTTCTTTTTGCCGATTACGGCTTGTCGGGGCCTCCGATTTTCCAGCTTTCCTCCTGCTTGACGGGAAATGACTCTGATATGACCGTCGAACTTGATTTTATGCCCGAATTTTCTTTTTCTCAGGTTTGCGATAATCTTATTAGAATTAAAACAAATCCATATCGGCGAGATCTTACGGCTGAGGGACTTCTTTTGCCGATGCTTAATAAAAAGGTAGGTCAAATTATCATAAAGGACTGCGGAATTTCCCTTAATCAGCCTGTGTCTGAGATAAATACACCCCAATTAAAATCTATTGCGGATAAAATAAAGCATTTTCGTCTCGGAGCGCTGGGCACAAAGGGGTTTGCAAATGCCCAGGTAACATCGGGCGGAATTTGCACAAACGAGTTTGACGAGCGTACCATGGAGTCTAAATTAAAGCGCGGATTATATGCTTGCGGAGAGGTGCTTGACATAACGGGCGACTGCGGAGGCTACAATCTTCAGTGGGCGTTTTCTTCGGGCTATATAGCGGGAAGGTCGGCCGCAGATGATTAAAGTAAGTGTTAAGCTCCCTTTAGGCTTTAGGGAAGAGGATGTAAAGCTTGAGATTTGCAAGGCGTTAAAGCTTGCTCCTAGGCTCTTGGACAGCTATAAGCTGATAAAGCTTTCCGTAGACGCACGAAATAAGGAAAATATATTCTTTAATGCTTCTTATGCGGTAAAAATCAAAGCGGATGAGTCGAAAATTCTTGCCCGAAACAAAAAAGCGGCAAAATACAAGACTCCGAAATATCTTTTCCCCGTGTCCGATAGTAAGCCAAGGCTGCGCCCCGTTATAGTAGGAGCAGGACCTGCGGGATTATTTTGCGCATATATTTTGGCAAAGGCAGGACTAAACCCTCTTGTACTCGAAAGAGGAAAGCCGGTAAACGAAAGGGTAAAGAGCGTTGAGCTTTTCTGGAATACAGGAGCGCTTGACAGGGAAAGCAATGTCCAGTTCGGAGAGGGCGGCGCAGGCACATTTTCCGACGGCAAGCTCAACACGGGAATAAGCGATAAGCGAATTCCTTTTGTTCTTGAAACCTTTCATAAATTCGGAGCTCCCGAAGAAATATTATGGCGCCAAAAGCCCCATATCGGCACAGACAAGCTCAGAACCGTTGTAGTAAACCTACGCAATGAAATAATTTCCCTTGGCGGAGAATTTCTCTTTAACTGCCGAATGGATAACATAATTACGGGAGAAAACAAAATCAAGGCGGTAACCGTTACACAAAACGGCGATGCAAAAGAGATTGAATGTGATACTCTTGTTCTTGCCATAGGTCACAGCGCAAGGGACACCTTTGAAAATCTTTACAAAAGCGGTTTGCGTTTTGAGCAGAAGCCCTTTGCAGTAGGCGCAAGGATTGAGCATACTCAGGAATTTATCAACCGTGCACAGTACGGGAAATTTGCAAAAGAGCCGTCGCTACCCGTTGCCGACTATAAGCTTGCGGTTCATCTTGAAAACAATCGGGGAGTTTACTCATTTTGTATGTGCCCGGGGGGATTTGTGGTTAACGCTTCGAGCGAAGAAAATATGATTGCGGTAAACGGAATGAGCAATTTTGACCGAGCGGGAAAAAACGCAAACAGCGCCTTGCTTGTAAATGTAACTCCGTCGGATTTCGGAAGCTCACATCCGCTTGCGGGAATAGAATTTCAGCGAAAAATCGAAAGAGCGGCTTACATGGCAAGCAAATCCTATTGTCCTCCTGCACAGACGGTGGGCACGCTGCTCGGAACATACACACCTATAAAAGAGGTTATTCCCACTGCGAATGTTAAGGAATGTGATTTATCCGAGGTTTTGCCGAATTTTGTGCTTTCGTCGCTGAAAGAGGGAATAGCCTTGATGAACAAAAAAATTCAGGGCTTTGCCGATGAGGGCGCAGTTTTAACCGCTCCCGAAACCCGAAGCTCCTCACCTGTGCGAATACCGAGAGGCGAGGATATGCAGTCTGATATTAAGGGTATTTATCCCTGCGGAGAGGGAGCAGGCTACGCAGGCGGAATAACCTCATCAGCAACCGACGGAATAAAAACAGCAGAGTTTATCATCAGTAACATTACAAAATAAAACCAAACCTCCTTGCAAATGCAGGGAGGTTTGGTTTAGAAAACTGAATAATCAGTTAATCAAGAGGGTAAATAAGGTCGATATACTCATTTGCCATGGGAATGGTTGCTTTAATTACATCAGGAAGCAGTCCGCAGCCGTCATCGTGACCCGAAGCTTTCCAGGACATAATTCCGTTCCAACCGTTGTCGTATGCCGCCTGATATTCTTCAAGCAGGGTATAACCGCTAACGCCTACAGCGGCAGTTTCGCCCATTACAAAGGGCTTTGTTCCGTCAAGGCCGTAATCGGAAAGCGACATTTTGAACGGGTCGCCGTACCACTCCTCCATCCATTCGTAGTAATGCGTTGAATAGAAATCAAGGTAAGCGTTTTCGTTGTTGTAAAGGCTTTGGAGATATGAGTCAGAAACCATATTGCCTTTGCAGCCGCTTCTATCGGAATTATATTTTATATAACCTATTCCGACTGTTACGAGAATGTCTGAGTTTTCATGAATAGCCGCAGCACTTCTTGCAAAAAGCTCGGAGATATTATCCCATTCAAGCTTGCCGCACGCCCTGTTTTCATGAATCCAGTCAGGCTCGTTGCAAAGGTCAACGCACCAGAAAAAGTCGTTGTCGTTATAGCGCTTTACAAGGGGAATGATGTAGTTTTCAACATAGCTGTCGATCTTATCGCTGTCCTGAACCATTTCCCGCCACAGAGTTTTGGTTTTATTTTTGAAGTGGTCAAAGGACATAACCGTCGGCATCACATAAACCTGATATTTTTCAGCAAGCTCAAAAAGCTTATCGAGATCCTCCCAGTGCTGCTGGGTAGCGCCTGTGAAGTATCCGTTTTCATCAAAGTTCATACCGACATCGCCGTTACATGAAATCCAAATTCTTGTAGCGTTGACGCCGCTGTCATGCAAATCCTTGAAATGCGATTCCCAGAAATCATAATCAAAATCTCCGCCGAAATCGTTCCAGTTATCCCAAGATGAGTTTGTTCCGTTAATCCATATTTCTTTTCCGCCGACCATAAGCTTTGTTCCGTCCGTATAAATGCGTCTTGAGCCTGTGTATAAGTCAACGGTAAAAGTGCCGAGATCCTTGGAGTTGACGATGGCGTCACGCAAAAGTACAATATCTATAATGTCCGTCTGCGTATCCTTGTTGATATCCGACGCAGTCCTTTGATTTTTTCTGACAAAGGTAACGTTCACTATTGACGAGCGTATTCCTACGATATCTGAAATATCTGTATTGCCGCTTAAATCAAAGTCGCCGTATTTGTATGTCGCAGTTTCGGCGGAAGCTGACAGAGTAGAGCACAATGCCGAAACAGTTAAAACGGCTGAGGTAAGAAAGGAGAGAATCCTGCTTTTTTTCATGTCAGTCCTCCTTTTTTTCTTCTTCCTCCTCTTCGGGAAGAACCGAAGTGCAGTTGGGGCAGCGTGTAGCCTCTATAGCTATTTCAGAACAGCAGAAGGGGCATTTCTTGGTAGTGGGAGCGGGCTTTTCTTCTTTTTTGTGAGCCAATTTTTTCGTAAGGCCTTCCATAGAAGCAATAGCTTTAACAAAGAGGAAGATTACAAACGCCATAATTATAAAGTTAATCACAGCGGTAATGAAAGCGCCGTAGTTGATGTACTGACCTGTTGAGAAAATCTGAATTTGACCGCCTACTTCAGCGCCGCCTACGCAGTTGATAATAGGATTGATAATGTTATCCGTGAGGGAAGTAACAATATCTTTGAAAGCGGCACCGATGATAACGCCGACAGCAAGGTCAACAACATTTCCCTTCAGAGCAAATTCTTTAAATTCCTGCAAAAACTTTTTCATGACTGTACCTCTTTTCTTAGTATTTTGTGATGTGACTTTGGAATAATGTCTTCCGCCGAGGAAGGCGAATTCCGTTTTGTATCAGGGAAACCCTTGCCGCATAAAAACATGGCAAACCCCTTGTTTGAATGATAGCATATAATTTGTCGGTTTTCAATACATTTTTACGAAAGTTCAAACATTCCCGTGTAAAGCTGATAATACTTTTTCTTTTGAGCGATAAGGTCGTCATGGCTGCCTCGCTCGATTATTTTACCGTTTTCAAGAACCATAATCGCCTGAGCGTTTCTGATAGTGGAAAGCCTGTGGGCAATGACGAATACCGTTCTGCCCTGCATAAGACTGTCCATACCTTTTTCGATAAGAGCTTCTGTTCTTGTGTCGATAGAGGAGGTCGCTTCGTCAAGGATAAGAACAGGCGGATCGGCTACTGCGGCGCGGGCAATGGCAATAAGCTGTCGCTGACCCTGCGAAAGATTGGAGCCGTCTGCGGTAATAACGGTGTTGTAGCCGTCAGGGAGGTGCTTGATGAACGAGTTTGCGTTTGCAAGCTTAGCCGCAGCGATACATTCCTCATCGGTTGCGTCAAGCTTACCGTAGCGGATATTGTCCAT
>JBJESI010000201.1:0-6565 GCA_051882715.1 Oscillospiraceae bacterium | reverse complement strand
TTTTACAAACCCTGAATTTATCGCTGTCGCTCTTTTTTGTCGAGCAAAAGAAAATCTTATCAAATTCTATTCCGTGATTTCTGAGCCACTTAAGAAGAGTTTTTCTGAAAATAAAACCCGCAGGGTATTTTCTTTTAGTGCAGGCACGGCTGGTGATTATGAAGATTTTATGACCGTCGGCTCTGAGCTTTTTAATGGTTTCGGCAGCGTCTTTAGCCGCAGGGCTGTTAAGGCAGTAGCTTTTGAAATTCCTCACCCAAAAGAAGCTTGACTGTCTTGAGGAGCACTGAAAGATTTCTTTGATATGATATTTAGTATCGTCCACGACGGGCTTATTGAATTTTCTTACAAAATAATCTCTTCCGTGGGTCAGCTGATATTCATCGAGCTTTATTAAAACTCCGTCAACATCAATGCCAATGTTCAACAAAAACCTCTCCTCAAAATAAACTAAGAAACAGTACAGAAAAACTCGTTACATAATAACATACAGAAGTATAGCAAAAAAGTGGAATACACTTCCCGCCACGGTGAATAAATGCCAGATCGAGTGCATGTATTTTACGGATTTCATTTTATAAAAAATAATACCTACCGTGTAGAAAATTCCGCCTATAAGCAGGAAAATCATTCCTCCGAGAGGAATAGGGAAGGGAGTGTGATTTTTTATGGGTGAGATAATAAGCGGATTTACAGCCATTATGATGCTCCAGCCCATAATCACATAGCACACAAGAGAAATTTTTTTGAATTTCTCAAGATTTATCGAATTAAGAACAATGCCGATAACGGTGAGACCCCATAAAATGCCGAAGATTGTCCATGCAAGGCCTTTGTTGACAGAGCGCATGGTGACGAGGGTAATCGGGGTATAAGTACCTGCGATTAGAATAAAAATTGTTGAATGATCGAATATTCTAAACACCTTTTTTGCAGTGGGGTTTGTAAATGAGTGATACAGGGTGGACATTGTATAAAGGATTATAAGAGAAGCTCCGAAAATTGCCGAGCCCACGACCTTCCAAGGATCGCCCTGAACAGCGGAGAAAACCACCATAATTACAAGACCCGCAACCGACAAGCCTGCGCCTATTCCGTGTGAAACAGAATTAAATATTTCCTCGCCCAATGTATATAGTTTCTTTGTTATTTTTGCCATAGTTTAAAACCCCGTTTATTGATCTCAGTATATTATAAATCAAAAAGCGTAGCAAAGTCAATAATACATTGCAAAAACTTTATCAATGTGATAGAATAAAGTGTTGTAGGAGATGAAATAATGAGTTTTGGATTTACACTTGTAACGGTAGCGACAATGCTTGCTTATGCAGTGCCGGGCTATTTGCTTGTGAAGACGAAGGCTGTTAAGCCCGACGCAATATCCGCATTTGCAAAGCTTTTGATGTATGTATGTCAGCCGTGCCTGACGGCGTATTCTTTGCTTCAGGCGAAATTCAGCAAGGTGCTGTTCGGCAAGATGGCGGTGTTCTTTTTAATTTCGCTTCTTCTTATGCTGACAATGCTTTTGCTTTTCAAATTTATTTACAGAAACAAAACCGAAGATATACGGTACAGAATTTCAAATGTGGCGGTGTGCTTCGGAAACTGCGGATTTTTCGGAGTACCTATCTTGCAGGCTCTTTTGCCGGAGTATCCCGACGTGGTGGTGTTTTCAACAATGATGTGCGTTGCTATGAATATGCTGGGGTGGACGGCGGCGTCTGCGATAATCACACGGGATAAAAAATACATAAGCTTAAAAAAGGTAGTGCTTAATCCTGCTTTTATAGGACTTATCGCAGCTATGCCGCTTTTTCTGCTGGGAATAAGCCTGCCGTCACAGATTTATTCCATGGTAACTCTTCTCGGAAAGATGACAACTCCGCTTTGTATGCTGATATTGGGAATGAGGCTGTCTACCGTGCGGATACGTGATATTTTCACAAGCCCTCTTCAGTATATAACCGTAATAATAAAACAAATGATAATGCCGCTTGTGGGAATGGCGGTAATATGGTTTATACCTTTTATTGATTTGTATATTAAACAGGCGATGGTAATAATGTGCTGCTGTCCTGTTGCAAGCATAGTTTTAAACTTTTCCGAGCTTCTCGGAGAGGGGCAGAAGACTGCGGCGAATATGCTTCTTCTCGGTTCGATGATGAGCGTCGTTACAATGCCTTTAATGCTGTGGATATTGCTTTAGTCAATATTGACTTTAAAAAAAATTATGATATAATAAAAACGTTAGCGCAAATAACATTTTCAGATAAAATCTGTATCAAAGTAAGAGGAGAATATTATGAAAAGAGTCATAACATACGGAACATACGATCTTCTTCATTACGGGCACATTAATTTGCTCAGGCGTGCAAAAAAGCTGGGAGATTATCTCATAGTGGTGCTGTCAACAGATGAATTTAATTGGAACGAGAAGCAGAAGAAGTGTTATTTCTCATACGAAGAGCGCAAAATGCTCCTTGAATCCATAAGATATGTTGATCTTGTTATTCCCGAGACCTGCTGGGATCAGAAGATTTCCGACGTAAAGGAATATCATATTGACACATTTGTTATGGGCGACGATTGGGAGGGCAAATTTGATTTTCTCAAAGAGTACTGCGAGGTTGTTTATTTGCCCAGGACCGCTGAAATTTCCACAACGCAAATCAAGAACGATTTAAATAAGACAAAGCTGTAATGTATCAGGGAGCGGTAATATGATAAAAATAGAAAAGCTGTACAAGTCATATAAATACCATCAGGTACTAAAAGGGCTTGATATGCACGTAAGACAGGGCGAGGTTTACGGCTTTATCGGCGAGAACGGCGCAGGAAAGTCTACGACCATGAACATTATCTGCAATGTTATTCCTAAGCAGAGCGGAATAATAACCATAAACGGAGATAAACCCGCAAAAATCGGATATCTTCCCGAAAACCCCACGCTGTTTAACTATATGACGGCAGGCGAATATCTCGATTACATAGCGGCTTGCTGCAAATATGACGGAGATATCGGCAAGAGAAACGCCGAGCTGCTCGAGCTTGTCAATCTTACGGGAGCAAAGGACAGGAAGATAAAGGGCTATTCAAGAGGAATGAATCAGCGTCTGGGACTTGCTTCCATAATGTACAACGACCCTGATGTTTATATTCTTGACGAGCCTACCTCTGCGCTTGACCCTCAGGGCAGAGCGGAGGTAATGGAAATCATAAAAAAGCTTAAAGAATCGGGAAAGACCGTTCTTTTGTCCACTCATATTCTAACCGACGTGGAACGCATAGCTGACAGAGTCGGAATTCTCGTCGGCGGAAAGCTCATTGAGGAGCGTCCTCTTACAGAGCTTATCGGAACAGGGGAAGAGAAGATTGTCAATTTTGCTCCTGCCGTACGCAGCGAGGAAAATCACAAGAAGATTATGGAATACGGCAATATGTTCCTGAATGACATGGGCGATTACGAAACCAGATTTAATTCAAATTCCGAGGAACAGATAATATCGCTTATGAGATATCTTTCCGACGAAAATATCGCTTTGGCGAGATTTTTTATCAAGCATCCTACTCTCGAAGAGGTTTATTTAAAGGCGGTGAGAAGCAATGCAAATTAAAGCCGGAATAAAAAAAGAATTTATTTATTTTACAAAGAGCTTCAGAATGTTCGGCGTTTTGCTTGCGATGATAGCTTTTGCAATACTTTCTCCTCTTATGCTTAAGGCGGCTAACGCCATGATGGAAATGGTTGACGACGGCTCGGAGGACGCTGCGTATACTGCGGAAATGGAAGCGCAATTCAGCGAAGCCGGAGAGGCGATGAACGTTGATTACAACGATGTGTTTGTTGAGACCGATGTGTATTACGCCTTTTCACAGGTTCTTGCAGGACTCAGTGCAAACGCAGTGCTCGTGCTGATGCTTTGTATGATGGGCACGGCGGGCGGAGAGCAAAAGAAGCGAAGTGTAATGATACCCAACTGCTCAGGTCTTACGACGTTTGGATATATTGCTCCCAAATACATTTTTTACACGATATTTACCTTTGTTTCAACAGCTGTTGTGTCATTTGCGGGTTACTTTTTGTGCAAGCTTCTTTTCGGAGGCTCTATTGCAGCTGTTGACCTGATAAATTATATCTTAGCCAACAGCATTTTCTGCACATTTGTTATTGTAATCTTTATGTTTGCGGGAATTTCAACAGGTAAGGCAGGGATATCGGTCGCAGTAATTTATGTGTTCATAAACATTTTCCCCAGCATACTCACATTTGCCGAGGTAAATAAATATAATCCTTTTTCTTTGATGAAGTATTCGCTTTTGGATATGTCTATTGACGGAACAGAGCTTGCCGTAAGTATTGGAGTGACTGTTGTTTTAACAGCGGTATGTATGGTTTTGACAAATGTTTTCCTGAAAGCGAGAAAAATAGATAACACAAGAAAGGTGTAGAACAAATGTATAAGATTTTGACCAAAAGACAGCTTAATGAAAATGTCACGCTGTTTGAGCTTGATGCGCCGCTTATTGCAAGAAAGGTAAAGCCGGGGCAGTTTGTCATTCTCAGGCTCAACGAGCAGGGGGAGAGAATTCCTCTGACGGTTGCAAATTTCGATACCGAAAAGGGAACGGTTACAATAATCGTTCAGTCAATCGGAAAAACAACTAAGCAGCTTGCAGATATGAAAGAGGGCGACGCAATTCTTGATGTTGTCGGACCTTTAGGCGTTCCCACGCATCTTGACGGAGCTAAAAAAGCCTGCGTAATCGGCGGAGGAGTAGGCTGCGCCATTGCTTATCCTCAGGCTAAGGCTCTTCACAACGCAGGAGTTGATGTTGACATAATTGCAGGCTTTAAAAACAAAGACATTGTAATTCTTGAGGACGAAATGAAAGCCGTATCAAACAATCTGTATATTACAACAGATGACGGAAGCTACGGTGAAAAGGGACTTGTAACGACGAAACTCAAGGCTTTGATTGACGCAGGAGAGGAATACGATCTCGTTATAGCAATCGGACCTGTTATTATGATGAAATTTGTTGCAGAGGTTACAAAGCAGTACGGAATTAAGACAATAGTAAGTCTTAACCCGATTATGATTGACGGAACGGGAATGTGCGGCGGCTGCCGTGTAACCGTTGACGGAAAAATCAAGTTTGCCTGCGTTGACGGCCCTGACTTTGACGCTTCAAAGGTTGATTTTGACGAGCTTATGTTAAGAAACACAGCTTATCGCGAGCAGGAAGCGCATGCCTGCCGTTTGTATGGAGGTAATAAGTAATGCCGAATATGTCTTTAGTAAAAACACCCATGCCCGAGCAGGACCCGAACGTAAGAAATAAAAACTTTAAAGAGGTCAGCACGGGATATACGGAGGAAATGGCGATAAACGAGGCGCAGAGATGTCTTAACTGCAAGAATAAGCCCTGTGTTTCGGGCTGCCCCGTTAAAGTAAGAATTCCCGAATTTATCGCAAAGGTAGCAGAGGGCGACTTTAAAGCCGCTTATGAAATTATCACTTCAACTAACTCTCTCCCCGCAGTATGCGGAAGAGTATGCCCGCAGGAAAATCAGTGCGAGGGCAAATGCGTAAGGGGAATAAAGGGCGAAAGCGTTGGAATCGGCAGACTTGAAAGATTTGTTGCCGACTGGTATATGAACAATGTTGACGAGCAGCCTGAAATCTCCGAATCAAACGGACATAAGGTTGCGGTTATCGGAGCAGGTCCCGCAGGACTTTCCTGCGCAGGCTCCCTTGCAAAGATGGGATATAAGGTAACTATTTTTGAGGCTTTTCACACTGCGGGCGGAGTTCTTGTTTACGGTATCCCCGAATTTCGACTCCCAAAAGCAATAGTGCAAAAGGAAATTTCAAAGCTTGAGGCAATCGGTGTTGAAATTAAGAAAAATATGGTAATCGGAAAAATTCTCAGCGTGGACGAGCTGATGGCAGACGGCTACGAGGCTGTATTTATCGGCTCGGGCGCAGGACTTCCGTCCTTTATGGGAATTGAGGGCGAAGCCCTTGTGGGAGTTTATTCCGCAAACGAGTACCTTACAAGAATAAATCTCATGAAGGCTTACAAGGACGAATACGACACTCCTATAAGAAAGAGCAAAAACGTCGCTGTTGTCGGCGGGGGAAATGTTGCAATGGACGCAGCAAGAAGCGCAAAGCGTTTGGGCGCAGAAAATGTATACATAATTTACCGCCGTTCGGAGGAGGAGATGCCTGCAAGGCGTGAGGAGGTTCACCACGCAAAGGAAGAGGGCATAATCTTCATGAATCTCAATAATCCCGTAAGAATTAAGGGCGATGAAAAGAACAATGTAACCGCAATCGAATGTGTAAGAATGGAGCTTGGAGAGCCTGACGAGAGCGGGAGAAGACGTCCCGTGCCCATTGAGGGTTCAAACCATGATATTGAGGTTGACGCAGTAATAATGTCAATCGGAACCTCTCCCAATCCGCTTATCAGAATGACAACCGACGGACTTGAGGTTAACCGCAGAGGCTGTTTGGTTGCGGACGAATCAATGCAGACCACAAGAGAGGGCGTATTT
>JBJESI010000200.1:0-1545 GCA_051882715.1 Oscillospiraceae bacterium | reverse complement strand
ACAGCGCCCGAAAGGGCGCTGTTTTTTAAGCATTGGAGGCGTTTACGTTTTTGCAGGTATATCTCCGTATTCCGAAAAAAATCGACAAGAAAGGCGAAAAATAAATCGCATTGGAGCATATTCGGATACGCCTCCAATGCTTAAGGTGATAATGATGCAGAAAGTAAATATTGTACTAATCGAACCGCAAATACCGCAGAACACGGGTAATATAGCAAGAACCTGCGCCGCAACAGGTGCGGTTTTGCACATAGTAAAGCCGATGGGCTTTGAAATTGATGATAAAAAGCTTAAAAGAGCAGGACTTGATTATTGGTATTTGCTTGACATAAGATACTATGAAAATATCGAAGATTTTTATTCAAAAAACGACGGAGAGTTTTTCTATTTTACGACAAAGGCGAAAAAAATCCACAGCGATGTGTCTTATCCGGAGAATACATATCTTATTTTCGGCAGGGAAGACGCAGGAATATCCGAGCAAATTCTTTATGATAACTATGACAAATGCGTAAGAATTCCGATGATTGACCCTGCAAGAAGCCTTAATCTTTCCAATTCCGTTGCTATTGCGGTATATGAAGCTATGCGCCAGCATTCTTACGCCGGACTTAAAACCGAAGGAGCTCTCCGCGGCGAGTATATTAAGTAAAACTCAACCCTCCGAATTTATCGGAGGGCTTTCTTATCTCAGCAGCTTTGCAGGCTGTGAAGAGAACATTTTTTTCAATATCGGAAGTTCAATTAAAAAAATCAATCCCGAAATACCAAGCAGTGTTAAAAGAGATATAACTGCGTATTTTTCTATTGAAATGCTGAGCCTGATTTGAATATAGGAAAACATAATTTGGTTAGCAAGCTGTAACAGCCACCAAGAGATTAAACCGGCCGCAGTCACCGCAATAAATGTCAGAATAAATATTTCGATATAAGCGATAGCGTACAGCGATTTACCGGGCATTCCTATGGCTTTAAGTATTCCGTAGCAGTTCTTTTTTTCCTCTGCGGCAGTCAAAAGCACATTGTAAAGGTTAAGAATTATTGCAATGCAAATCATTCCGCCGAAGAGCCCTACAAGCCTGCTCACAATAGCCTGTGCCCCGGAAATTACATTGTAGTATGAAGCGATTATATCAGCACCGAGATAAGCATGATAATTCTTTTCGTATAAAAGGTCTAAAACATTTAATGTATTGCGGTAATTATCTATGTCAAGCCTTGTTGCGATGGTGTCTATATTGTATGTATTATTGATTTGTTCGCTCCCCCGCAGAAATATCTGTGGCATATGGTTCATACTTGAAATACGGAAAAACTCGCTGTTAATTATTCCTGAAACAGTGTAGTCTTCAATTAAAGATTCTCCCTCACAATAAAAAGATATTTTCTTTCCGACTATTTTCTGAAGATCATCTTTAATACCGAATTTTTCAAGAATATAGTCGCTCAAGCAAATTTCATTTTCGTTTTTTGGCTGATTGCCGAATAGAAACACTGACGACTTAGGAAATGTATAATTAAACTCTGTTAAATCATTTTGAGTAT
>JBJESI010000199.1:0-6648 GCA_051882715.1 Oscillospiraceae bacterium | reverse complement strand
ATAAATCCAAAGGGTATGCCGTCCCGTAAAGGCGAGAAAGCGGCTGTGCTTTTTGTACGCAAATTCCGGGCATTTGCCCTCCGTAATGAGCCTGCCGAGATATGCCCCGAAAAAAAACACGAAAGCATAGGGCAAAAGAGGAAAAAAATCCACAGAAGAATAGCTGTCGCTGATAAATCCCAGCGGAGTAAGGAGTCCGGAGCGAAAAAGAGCTTTAGGAAGCGATATGAGCCCGAAAAAAACCGAGCCGCCCGGAACGCCGTAGGTAAACAAAAACAACAGAGCGCAGACCGCCATTCCCCACAAGGGCGGAATTTTGTCGGCAGCTCCCTGCAAAGCAGAAAACAACACCATACAAACGCCGAGAAAATGCAAAATCCCGAATGTAACAGGAGAGTCAGGTACGGCGACAAAGGTTGCCGCAGTCACAAGAAGCCCCGCCGCAAAGCAGATAACTCCCCGCCTTGCGTTGTTCCTCGAAAGGCGGCAGGATATTCCCGAAATCACGATAAAAGCGCAGGCAAAAACCTCCTGCAAAATATTAAGAAGCGTGCTGTCGTAAAGAGGAATTTTTATTCCGTAAAACATATCAAGCAAAGCCGCGCCGTGATACAGTACCATCAAAATTATGCAAAAGCCCCTGATTTCATCAATCAGATGTATGCGCCTTTTGACTGCTTTTTCCGTAAAAATTCCCCCTTTGCTTAAATATTATGCCCAAGACAATGCAATTATTTTGCAAAAAAAGCACAAAAACAACTGAGTGCTTTTGTGCTTTTAATAAGCTATTCTTTTAACGATTATTTGCCGAAAATGTTCATAATGTCGTTGAAGCTCTTGTCAGCCGCTTCGGTTTCCGCAAGAAGGTCGGGGTTTGCGGGAATTGCGTCGTTTTCGGTATTGAAGCCTGTTCCGATAACCGTTACCTTCATCGTGTCCTCAAGAGTTTCATCGAAAGCATAACCGAAGAGAACCTCTGCGTCGGTCTTTGCTGTCTGTGTGATGAGGTTGAGGAAGGTGTCAACATCTGTCGAAAGAACATCCTCGGACATTGTGATGTAAGCAAGAATTTTTCCTGCGCCCTCGAGTGTTGTTTCGAGAATGGGGCTGGATACAACCGCAGCTGCAGCCTCCTCAGCCTTGTTCTTGCCTGAGCCTACGCCCGTTGCCATGTGAGCGATTCCTGCGTCCTTCATAACGGTTGTGATATCGGCAAAGTCAAGGTTGATGTCACCGAGAGTTGTTACGAGGTCGGAAATGCTCTTAACCGATTTCCAGAGGATTTCATCTGAAAGCGCAAAAGACTCTTTCATTGTGAGAGGTCTGTCAAGTCCTGCGAGAAGGCGCTCGTTAGGGATAACAACGAGAGAGTCAACATACTTGCTGAGCTCTTCAATGCCTGCTTCAGCCTGCTTCATCTTCTGCTCACGCTCGAACTTAAAAGGCTTTGTTACAACGCCGACTGTGAGAATTCCCATTTCATGAGCGATTGCCGCAACCACAGGCGCTGCGCCCGTGCCTGTTCCGCCGCCCATACCGGCAGTGATGAATACCATGTTTGCGCCCTTCAATGCTGCGGAGATTTCCTCCTTTGACTCCTCGGCGGATTCCTTGCCGACCTGAGGTCTGTTTCCTGCGCCTCTGCCCTTTGTGAGCTTTGCGCCGATCTGAACACATTCAGCCGCCTTTGAAGCACGGAGCACGTGAAGGTCTGTATTAACACATACATATTCAACATTTTCAATCTTGGAGTCAACCATGTGGTTTACGGCGTTTCCTCCGCCGCCGCCCACTCCGACAACCTTTATCTTGACAATGGTATCAAATTCGTCTGCAAACTGCATATTCATCTATATAATCCTCCCGAAAAAATTATTACAATTTGTAATCAAACTAACATATATATTTAATTTAACAGATTTTAATGAATAATTCAATAGTTTTTGCTAAAAAAAATAAAAAAATTTCAAAAGAACCGCCTTAAAACGCTTATTTTTCGATAAATTGATACCCTTGATTTTTTCACCACAAAATATTGTGGACAGGCGTTAAAACTCAAAAAATTTTACGGAATAAATAAAAAGGTTACAAAAGTTACTAAATTAAGCCCTGCGCCGCAATGCTTTTTTTCGCCGAAAAAGCGCCCGCAAATACATTTTAACAAACGCAATCCCCGAAGGAATTCCTCCGGGGATTTTTAAGCTTTTAAAAAATTCTTAAATTATTCAGCGTTTTCGTTCATATTAGCAAAGCACTCGCTGCAATATACAGGACGGTCCTCACGGGGCTTAAAGGGAACCTTTGCTTCCTTGCCGCAGTTTGCACAGGTAGCTGTGAACATCTCTCTCTGCGCTCTTACGCTTGCCTTTCTTGCGTCACGGCATTCCTTGCATCTTAAAGGCTCGTTTACAAAACCCTTTTCAGCGTAGAATTCCTGCTCGCCTGCCGTAAAAACAAATTCCTTACCGCAGTCCTTGCATACCAATGTCTTGTCTTCGTACATGTTTTTTACCTCGCTTAAAGCATAAATTTAAAAAAGACCCAAGACGGATTTGCACCGTCACCTTTGTGTAACAACGCTCTCTTAGTTAAGCTATTCGGTCATATGTCAACAGCCCTCGGCTGTTTCGGCCTACACGGTTTCAAAAATCAATTTAAGCTTCTTCCTTACCCTCTGTAAAGCGTTGTCAACTGCTTTGCGGGATGTGCCGAGCTTTTCTGCCGTCTGTTCATAAGAATAACCCCGAAGAAACAGGAAAAGCGTTTCCTTTTCAAGCTTTGTCAAAAGCTCTTGCAGCTTCCTTGAAGTTTCCGCCGCCTGTTCTCTCAGCAAAAATTCGTCCTCCGGTCCGGGATGAATGTCGTAAGCCTCCTCGTCCGAAAAAGGATTTGCGGAATTTTCGCCCTGCTTTACGGCGTTTATCATTCGGTTGCGGATACACCTCGACGCATAAGTGGAGAATTTAACCTGCCTGTCGCAGGAAAACGTCCGTATTGCGGAAAGAAGTCCGAGCATCCCCTCCTGAACAAAATCGTCAAAATCCGAGGAGGTTTTTGCAAACTTGCGAGCCTCGCTTTCGACAATCCATTTGTAACGGGCAAGAAGCTCCGTAACCGCCTGTTCGTCGTCTGTTTTTTCAAACAACTGCTTTTCTTTGTTTTCACCGTCAGCGATTACTTTGGACATAACTACCCCTTAAAAATCGATTTGGACGTCGTTAATGCTATGATATTATTTTTTTGCGGCTTTGTCAAGCAAATTGCCGCATTTGCAAAAAAAATTAGTCATTTTCCACAAATACCGTATCCCCTGTTGAGTCAATAGCAACAACGAGCGGGAAGTCTTTTATTAAAAGCCTTTTCACCGATTCACAGCCCAAGTCCTCATATGCCGCAACCTCACATTTCTCAATGCACTTGGAGTAAAGTGCTCCCGCTCCTCCCACAGCGCAAAAATACACGGTTTTGTTGCGCTTGTGAGCCTCGATTACCTCTTTTCCGACCTCGCCCTTGCCGATTACCGCACACAGCCCTCTGTCAAGCAAAAGCGGAGCGTGAACGTCCATTCTTGCAGAGGTTGTGGGCCCGCAGGAGCCTATCGCCATCCCGTTCTTTGCGGGAGTCGGTCCTGCGTAGTAAATAACGGCGTCTTTGATATCCACGGGCAAGGGCTCGCCGTTTTTTATCGCCGCCGTAAAGCGCTTATGCGCCGCGTCCCTGGCTGTGTAAATCTCTCCGCTTAAAAGCACCTTCTGCCCCGCCCGTAAGGTCGGAGCAACTTTCCTTAAATCTTTAACATCTATATTCAAAACGCACCTCTTAACGCATCTCTTAAATGTAAAGCTCCCCGAAGGCTTTTCGGAGAGCTTTAATACTAATTATCATTCTCTTCAAGATATTTTACGATATCGCCGACTGTTTTGATATTTTCAATCTGGTCATCGGGAATTTCAATATCAAATTCGTCTTCAAAGCTCATTGCAAGGTCAACCATGTCAAGCGAATCCGCACCAAGGTCTGCAATGATGTCGGTATTCAGAGAAATCTTATCCTCGCTTACATCAAACTGCTCGGCAATAATCTTTTGTACCTTTTCAAAAACCATAATTTCCTCCGTTTATTTCCGCTTTTTGGCGGTTAGTCTTTTTGCTAAGACTATTATATATTCTTGTTTTAAGAAAATCAATATGTTTTTTATATTTTGTTATTTCCTACAAAATTATTTTGCCGAAAGCAGAAATATTATACCATTGCTATATTTTAAACCGCATTTTTTACTTTAATCGCCTGTGCAACAGCTTCCTCAGCTTTTTGTCATACAGCTCCGACAGATTTTTCACAAGCAAATCGTATATTATAAAAAAGCAATTCGCCGCCGCAAGCATTATCCACACGGTGTACTCGCCGAACTCTCCCAAGGATTTTATTACTGCGTCCAGCCTGAAAACATAAATCATAATAAGATACGCCGAAATCACCGCCGCATTGAAGTTTAAAAGCTTCGCCGCCGCACGCAGGGGCAGAAGCTTGATTTTTTCATACTTCTCCCTCAAAATCGGGTAGTAGCCCAGTATGAAAATGAACATCAGCTTTGCCTCCCAATCGGGAGTGATTATCATGGAGAGCAGGGATATGGCGGCATAGCAGACAACTGCGGCTTTTTCACCTGTTTCACGAGAAACGGCAAGGAGCAAAAGCCCCGAAAGCATCGGAAAGCAGTACACTCCGAGAGGTATTGCTCCGCTTAAAAACATCAGAAGCAGGGCAAGCGCCGCAACTATCCCTCCGAATGCCACCTTGAAGCTAAGCCTGTTCATTTATCTCATCTATCTGCGACTTGATTTCGTCAAGCTTTGCAGAAACCTCGTTTGTTACGGGAGCTTTAACGCCAAAATCCGAAAATCTTCTTGTGCAGATAAATCCGCAGATTATCCAGAAAAGCGGAGCGATGTCAACTGCGCTTACATTGAAAAATGACTGAGTAAGATAGCCCGCAGCCGCTATGAGAAGCGAAGCGCTTGCAGGATTTACGGCTCTGCCCGACGCATTTTTGAAGAAAGCTACGACGCCCTTTACAAGCACAGTCACGCAGAAAACCAGATATGCGCCCAAGGCGATAAAGCCCTCCGTCCACATAATCTGTATAAATTCGTTGTGAGCCTTTGTGAAAAACATTCCCGAAGAGCCTGCACGCAGATAATCAATGCCGACACCGTGAAACCAGAATCTGCTGTTCTGCATGAATGCGTCCGTGAGCTGACTCCACAGCCAAGGAAGCTGCAAGCCCTCTTTATATGTAACGGCTTTGGATATTCCCAGCTCACGCCATACAACAAAAGCCTTTCCGCCGGTAGCTCCGTCGCAAATCACGCTCAGCCCTGCACAGAGTATTATCGCCGCCGCAACGGACATTAAACCGCCGAATCGTCCCTTGTTTATAAAAGCACGTATTGCCTCCAGAACAAATCCCAGCGCAAGCATAACTGCGATTGCAAGAAGCCCGCTCGTGGTGTAAGAAAGGAGAGTTCCAGCAAAAAACATTCCTAAAAGCACAAGCGCCGCTATTCTTACGGCAGGCCGTTTTCCGTAAACAAGAATGCCCAGCGTTATTCCGAACATAAGCACGCAAAATGAGCTGAACAAGTATGCTTCGCCGTGTACGCCCGAAGCCGTGCCCGTTTTTTCAAAAATTCCGCCGACTCCCGCCGCCTGCAATATTCCCAAGAATGTACTGACAGCTCCTGCGCCCACGCAAATGCCGAGCACCGTAAGCTTGCGCTTATAATCGGTTATATAGCCTGCCGCCGCAAAAATCAGATAATATGCCGTAAGGGCAAGAAGCCCCTCGGCGCTTTTCGCTCCGCCGACAAAAGAATTGTTTATGGTGATTTTTGAGTTGTCCGTTGAAAATATACAGGATATTACCGCCGTAACAAAAAGTGCGGCAACAATAATGTCCGGAAACGATATTTTATACCGCCTTGTATCGTTTACCGAGCAAAGAATAATAAGAGCAATAATGCAAAGCCCCGTAACGCAAAGCAGACTGAGCTGCATACTGCATCTGAAGGTATAGTCGTTATCTATCAGTCTTGCCGCAAAGAATACTATCGGCATTAAAGCCATAGTTCCCGCAAGAACAACCGAAATCAGCCGTTCAAGCAAAATAGGCTGTATCTTTTTCATAGCTTCCTCCTGAAATACAAGGCGTTTTTAAAGCGCCGTCGGTACGTTTTATATAAGAAAAGAATAGCATATTTTTGACAAAAAGGCAAGTGGAAAAGCAGGCAAAAAAAGCCGCTCTAAAAAAGAGCGGCTTTTATAACTAAATCAAATATTAAACCTGGCTGTTCTCGTCAAGATATTTCATAACATCGTCAACTGTTGTGAAAGCAAGGCTTGTGCAGGTATCAGCGCAGCCGTAGTAGATTGCGATTCTTCCTGTGTCAGCGTCAACGAGGTTAGCGCAGGGGAATGTTACGTTCTGAACATCACCGATTGTTTCATAAGGAAGCTGAGGGCTGATAAGGTAGGACTTGCCTCTCTTAAGAACCTTCCAAGGCTCGTCTCTGTCAAGCAATGCCGCAGAGAAGCTGTAAACATAACCGTTGCATGATGTAAGCACGCCGTGATAGAAGATAAGCCAGC
>JBJESI010000198.1:0-6658 GCA_051882715.1 Oscillospiraceae bacterium | reverse complement strand
AGGAGATATGTGCATTCCCTTTACAAAAAGCTCGCCGTTGTCGATTGAGCACCAGCTATCCTTTAAATTCACTCTGCCCTCACGCAGGGATTTGACCTCTGTTCCGACAAGCTCTATTCCCGTTTCAAAGGTTTCTTCAATAAAGTATTCATGACGAACCTGTCGGTTCATCGCAATTATTTTTCTTCCCTCTGACAAGTCCGTCACCTCATTTCTAAGATTTTTGTATTTAAACTGCTATTCTCATATTTCGTTCCTGTTTTCCAGAGCCTTGAAAAGCGTTACCTCATCGGCAAATTCCAAAGACGCACCTATCGGAAGTCCGAAAGCAAGTCTTGTTACCTTAACGCCGAAAGGCTTGATGAGCTTTGAAATATACATAGCCGTAGCTTCACCCTCGACCGTCGGATTTGTTGCCATGATTATCTCGCTCACATTACCGTCAAGGCGCTTTAAAAGCTCCTTAATGGTTATCTGGTCGGGACCTATGCCGTTAATCGGCGAAATAAGACCGTGCAATACATGATAAACTCCCTTATATTCGTTTGTGCGCTCGAAAGCGTCCACGTCCTTAGGAGTTTCCACAACGCAAATAACGCTGTGGTCTCGCTTTGCGCTGTCGCATATCGGACACACCTCAAGCTCGGTTAGATTACTGCACACACTGCATCTTCCCACCTGCTTGCGTGCGTTAAGCATTGCGTTTGCAAATGCCTTTACTTCGCTCTCACTCATAGAAAGAACATGATATGCAAGCCTTTGAGCCGATTTCATTCCTATTCCCGGAAGCTTTGCAAAATGCTCTGCAAGCTCCGTAAGCGGAACGGGATTATAATCCGTCATAATTAAAACATCCCCGGTATATTAGTTCCGCCGGTAATGGCTGTCATTTTCTCTTCGCTTGTTTTCTCGATTGTTCTCAAAACCTCGTTAACTGCGCTGAGAACAAGGTCTTCAAGCATTTCAACATCCTCGGGATCTACAACCTCGGGCTTGATTTTGATGGATTTGAGCACCTTGTTTCCGCTCATAACCACCTCGATTGCTCCTCCTCCGACAGCTGCGGAAAAATCTGTTTCGTCAATCTCAGCCTGAGCATTCTCAATATCCGCCTGCATCTTCTGTGCCTGCCTTAGCATGCTGTTCATGTTTTGGGCGCCGCCCTGATATTCCTTTGGTAATCTTGCCTTCATTTTAATTCTCCTTTTATTCTATATCAACCTTAATTCCAAGGTTTTTTGCCGTATTTATAAGTTCGTTTACAGGCTCGTTCTGCTCGCTTGTTTCCGTGCGGGAGGCGGACGAACGAAGCTTAATTTTTAAATCCGTGCCTAAAACGCTGCGTACTGCCGCTCTTAAATAGCTTAAATTTCCGTCGCGTTTAAGCAGAGCAGTAAGCATGGGACTCTGACTGTCAATGTAAAGACTGTCGCCGTTTCTGAACGCCACAGTTCCCATAAGCGCACCCTGAAGATACGGGGCTGAGCTTGCTGTTTCAGCCACGATTTTACTCCATTCCGAAAGACGCTCAAACGAAGCGGGAGCGGAGCTCTGCACAGGCTTATTCTGCTTTTCAACAGGTTTTTCCTCGTGTATCGGATTTTCCTTAGGCGGATTAGGAGCAGGAATCTCCTCTATCGGCGTTTCCTTGCCGACATTGGGCTTTTCCTCGGGAGATTTCTCTGTTTCATTCCGCAAAGAAGGTATAGCCTGCGGCTTTTTTATCGGCTGTACAGTATCGGCTTTGATAAAATCCGAACCGTTATCCCCGGAGCAAAGCTTAATCATGCACATTTCAAACTCGATACGCTTGCCCGAGGTCTTGTTGATTTTATCATTGCTTTCCTGCAAAATCGAAATGCAATGAAGCAGTTTGTCCATTGAAAAGCGTTCCTTTTGCTCTTTCAACCTTATAAGCTCATCGGGTAGAGCGTGCGTAAGCTCGTCAGCATCGGGCATCGCCTTTAAAATCATAAGATTTCTGAAATGATTGACAAGCTCGCCGCAAAGCCTTTGGAGATCCTTTGCCTTCATATAAAGCTCGTCGATTATCTGAAGCGCTTTTGCGCTGTTGTTGTCGGCAATACAGTCGGCAAGCGCAAACAAATAGTCGCTTCCCGCTATTCCGATTGCCTTTGTAACCGCTTCGACGGTAACATCGTCGGTAGCCGCTAAGGTTTGGTCAAGCAAAGAGATTGCGTCACGCATTCCTCCGTCGGCAAGCCTTGCTATCAAAGCGGAGGCTTCCTCAGAAAGTTTTACGTTTTCCTTGCTTGCTATAAGATTGAGTCTTTTTGCAATATCCTCTGCCTTGATTCTTCCGAAATCAAACCTCTGGCATCTTGAAAGAATAGTAATCGGCACTTCGTGCGCTTCGGTGGTGGCGAGAATGAATTTTACGTGTGCGGGAGGCTCCTCCATAATCTTAAGAAGCGCATTAAAGGCGCTTGTTGAGAGCATATGAACCTCGTCGATTATATAAACTCGGTATTTTGCAAAGGCGGGTGTAAAAAACGCCCTTTCACGAAGCTCCCTGATATCGTCAACGCCGCTGTTTGAGGCTGCGTCAATTTCAACCACATCGGTTACGGAGCCGTTTTCAATTCCCCGGCATGCCTCGCACTCCAGACACGGCTCGCCGTCTTTGGGATTTAAGCAGTTTACAGCTTTTGCGAATATCTTTGCACAGGAGGTCTTACCTGTTCCGCGGGAGCCGGTAAAAAGATATGCGTGGGCAGTTTTGTCCTGCATGAGCTGGTTTTTGAGAGTAGTTGTTACGTGCTCCTGCGATACTACATCGCAAAACCTTGCAGGCCGCCACTTGCGGTACAAAGCAAGATACATACCCATCCTCCTTTAACAAAATATGCAGACAATTTGCAAAATTCCCTGAAAGAGCGCCGAACTTACTGTGGCACATAAAAGACACCGCTTAATGCTGCTCGGTTCCCCGCCTGACATGGTTCACGGGCAATTATTGCACAGGGCACGGCACCCTTTCACGGAATTTTGCATTCATCTGCATTTATCGCTTCCCGATTAGTATATCATACTTTTACTTTGTTTTCAAGAATTTTTTTAAGTTTTAAAAGACTTTATTCGCCAAGATATGCCTTTTTAATTTCAGCGTTATTCATAAGCTCGCTCGCCTTGCCCTCCAAAACTATTTTACCGGTTTCAAGGACATAAGCATAGTCCGAAATCGAAAGCGCTTTCTTAGCGTTCTGTTCAACAAGAAGCACCGTTGTTCCGTCGGCGCTGATTTCCTGAATGATGTGGAAAATCTCGCCTACAAGGAGCGGAGAAAGTCCCATTGAGGGTTCGTCCATAAGAATAATCTGCGGATTCGACATAAGCGCTCTGCCCATGGCAAGCATCTGCTGTTCGCCGCCCGAGAGAGTTCCCGCAAGCTGTTTTTTACGCTCTTCAAGACGGGGGAAATGCTTGTAAACACGTTCAAGATTATGCGCAATTTCCGCCTTGTCGGTTCTTGTATAAGCGCCGAGCATAAGATTGTCATACACGGAAAGGTCGCTGAAAACACGGCGTCCCTCCGGTACATGAGCCATTCCCATTTTTACGATTTTATGCGCCGGAGTCTTGGTTATGTCCTTGCCCTCAAATTCAATTGATCCGCTTTTTGTAGAAAGAAGTCCCGTGATTGTGTGAAGAGTAGTGGTTTTACCTGCTCCGTTTGCTCCGATAAGAGCCACAACCTCGCCCTTATTAACGGAAAAGGATATTCCCTTGAGGGCATTTATCATACCGTAGTAAACTTCAATTCCGTTTACCTTTAAAAGCTCTTCGCCTTTTTTTATTTCAGTTGCTTCGCTCATTAAAACGCCCCCTATTCTCCGAGATATGCGGTTATTACTTCGGGATTATTAAGAACCTCATCCGTTTTGCCCTGACAAAGCTCCGTTCCGAAATTGAGAACGCTGAGCTCCTCGCATATTCCCGAAACAAGGTTCATATCGTGCTCAATAAGCAGAATTGTCATTCCGAATTCCTTGCGTACAAAGCGTATCGTTTCCATAAGCTCGGCGGTTTCATTGGGGTTCATTCCCGCCGCAGGCTCATCAAGAAGAAGAAGCTTTGGGTTTGTTGCAAGAGCTCTTGCAATTTCAAGCTTTCTTTGCTTACCGTAGGGGAGGTTTGACGCCATAACCTTGGCTTCGCCCTCAAGTCCGAACACTCCCAAAAGCTCCATCGCTTTTTCGTTCATCGCCTTTTCACAGCGAAAGTCCCCCGGAAATCTGAAAATATTGTCCCAAAACGAGCTTTTTATCTGGTTGTGAAGTCCGACCTTAACATTGTCAAGAACGCTCATCTTGGAAAAAAGCCTAATATTCTGAAAGGTTCTTGCTATTCCCTTTTGGTTTATCTGAATGGGAGTTTTGCCCGTTATATTTTCACCGTCGAGATATATTTCGCCCTCCGTGGGTTTATAAACGCCGGTCAGCATATTGAAAACCGTGGTCTTACCTGCTCCGTTAGGACCGATGAGCCCGTAGAGCTGACCTTTTTCGATTGTCATATTGAAATTGTCAACGGCACGCAAACCGCCGAACTGTATGCTTAAATTTTTTACTTCAAGTATCGCCATAACGGTTATGCCTCCTTACTTGACTTTTTGAATACGCCGCCGAAAAATGCCTTGATTTTCTTTTTCACCATATCGACAAAGCCCTTTAAAGTCGGATTGGATCTGAAAAGCATCATTCCGATAAGAACAACGGCATATATAAGCATTCGGTAGTCGCTTAAAAATCTCAGCCAGTCGGGCAGAATTGTCAAAACTATTGCGGCAATCATGGAGCCGAGAGTTGAGCTCATACCGCCCAGTACAACAAATACTAAGATATTTATGCTCATAATGTAGCCGTAGTCGTTTACGTTTGCTATCGCCTGTCCCGAATTGTGAGAATACAAAACGCCTGCAATTCCCGCAAAGAACGCCGATACAACAAGAACTATCAGCTTATATTTCTTGATATTTATTCCTACGCTTTCAGCCGCAATCTGATTGTCTCTTATAGCCTTTACCGCACGGCCTGTTCTGGAATGAATAAAGTTAAGAACTACAATTACCGTTATAAAGGTAAGAGCAAAGGCTATTGCAAAGCCTGTGTCCTTGGGAAGCTTTCCGAACTTAGTAATTCCGAGCGAACCTTTTACAAGCTGTTCGGCATCCGGCGAAAGGTCTGTAAATCCGGTTCCGCCCAGCTGAAAATGCAGTCCGTTTTCATCAAGAGCAACACGCATTACATTAAATACGTTCCAAATGATTTCTCCGAACGCAAGCGTTACTATCGCAAGGTAGTCGCCCTGAAGCCTTAGTACGGGAATACCGATTAACAGACCGAAAATTCCTGCAACCGCTCCGCCCACAAGAATTGCGACGCCGATTCTTAGAAAGTCGTTTACTTCGGGATTAACCGTTACCATATACTTTGACACAAACGCTCCCACAAATGCGCCGACGCACATAAAGCCTGCGTGTCCGAGTGAAAGCTCGCCGAGTATTCCGACCGTAAGATTGAGCGATACGGCAAGAATTATGTTATAGCAAATCGGTATAAGCCAGCCGTTTATCTGGTTTGAGATAAGCCCGAGACTCAAAAGAGTCTGCAATACAACGAAAGCAATGAGCATTCCGCCCAGGGTAAATATTTTTTTGCGTGTAGATTTTCTTATATCTTTGAATTTTTTCATAAAGATTACCTACACTTTCTCATGAATTTTCTTGCCCAAAATACCCGTGGGCTTTATGAGCAATACCAAAATAAGAACTATAAATACAATCGCGTCTGCAAGTGCGGAAAGCTGGAACTCGGCAAGTATGGATTTGCTTACCTGCTCTATAATTCCGAGAATCAGCGCGCCTATCATAGCTCCGGGGATTGAACCTATTCCGCCGAAAACCGCCGCCGTAAAGGCTTTGATACCGGGCATTGTTCCTGAATAAGCACCGATCTGACCGTACGTTCCGAGAAAGAGAAAGCCTGCAAGTCCCGCAAGCGCAGAACCGATTGCAAAGGTCAGAGAAATTGTTCCGTTAACGTTAACGCCCATAAGCTGTGCTGCGTCCTTGTCCTCGGAAACAGCCTTCATCGCTTTGCCGGGCTTTGTGAATTTGATAAACAGCGACAGCGCTATCATTATTATAACGGTAAGAGAAATATTGATTATTGTTGTTCCCTGAATTGTGAGGTGTTCGTTTACAACCCACTTGAGATTATTGAATGCCGTGAATGTGTAGGACTTATTTTCCGTTCCGAATGTGAGCAATGCGATATTCTGAAGAAAATAGCTTACGCCGATTGCCGTTATGAGAACCGCCAGCGACGACGCCTTTCGCAAGGGCTTGTATGCTACCTTTTCAATCAGTACGCCCAGCAGTGTACATACAAAGACAGCCGCAAATATCGCAATGACAGGATGCGTTCCGCCTACGACAGTCATGACCTCGTAAGTGGCGATACCGCCTATCATAATTATATCGCCATGGGCGAAGTTAAGCATCTTGGCTATTCCGTAAACCATGGTGTATCCAAGCGAAATCAGCGCATACATGCTTCCGAGGCTGAGTCCGCTTATTAAAACAGATAAAAAACTCATTTATTTCGGCTCCTTTTGAATATATACCAAACGCAAA
>JBJESI010000197.1:0-1564 GCA_051882715.1 Oscillospiraceae bacterium | reverse complement strand
AATCTCTCCCAAAAATTATGCGTGCCGAGTTTTCGGCACGCTGTTTTTACTTATTTTGACTGCTTAACAACAGCTCTTGTGTTTTTAATTTCAGCCGCATTTTTCCTGAGAAGCTCCTCTAACTCGTCAAGGCATTTATCCACATACTGATTTGTTGCCGTTCTGAGCTCCTTTGACTTGTTCTGAGCTTCGGTAATAAGCTCCTGCGCTTTGGTCTGAGCCTGCTTTACGATTTCCTCGTCAGAAACAAGGAATTTTGCCCTTTCCTCGCCCTTTTTAACAAGCTCCTCGCCCTCTTTTTTAGCGTCGCTTAAAATCATCATTCTGTCTTTAACAATAAGCTTTGCCTGCTTCACTTCGCTCGGCATATTGAGTCTGATATCGCTTATCATGTTGCGGAACGACTCAAGGTCAACCAAAACCTTGCCGCCTGTAAGAGGTACGGATTTTGCGTTGTCAAGTGTTTCATCCATCAAGTCCAAAATGCTGTCAATGTTCATTTTTCTAACTCCTTATCGTTTAATCTTTCCTTTATGATATTAAGTATCTCTTTGGGTACAAATGCCGATATATCTCCGCCGAGGCTGGAAATTTGCTTTACGACGCTCGAGCTTAAAAACATATACTCGCTGGAGGTCGTAAGAAAAACCGTTTCTGCCTCGGGACAAAGCTTTTTGTTTGCAAGAGCCATCTGAAATTCATACTCGAAATCGGAAACAGCCCTCAGTCCCTTTACAATGGCGCACGCCTTTTTTTCCTTAACATAATCCGCCAAAAGTCCGTCAAAGGTATCGACTTTTATATTGGGGATATCCTTTGTCACGGCTTTTATCATAGCCACGCGTTCTTCAATAGTAAAGCTTGCGTGCTTTTTTGACGGATTTACGGAGACAAGAACAATTACCTCGTCAAAAAGAGTGGACGCTCTTTTAAAAATGTCAATATGTCCGAAAGTGACAGGGTCAAAGCTGCCCGGACAAACCGCTGTTCTCATTATAGCTCACCGCCGTACTGATAAATTGTCACCTTGGTTTTGCCGTATTTATATTGCTTCTTCATTCGTATTTCTCCCACAGCTTCGGGGAGCTCGGCGTCAAGCTCATGCTCGCATACGATTTTTGCTTCCTCATAAAGCCTATCCTGCAAAAGCTCAAGAGCTTCTGGGATTATTCCCTTAGAATACGGCGGGTCAAGAAAAACTATATTGAATTTGGAGCGAGTGGTTTTTAAAAAGGTTTTGAAATCGCCCTGATATACGCTTGACTGCTCTTCAAATCCCACTGTTGCAATATTCTTTCTTACTACCTTTAAAGAAGAAAGGCTTGCATCGACAAAAGTGCAGGACATTGCGCCTCGGCTTACAGCCTCAATACCGAGCTGACCGCTTCCGGCAAAAAGGTCAAGTACTTTCGAGCCTTCAATTTCAAAATGAATTGCGCTGAACATCGCTTCCTTAACACGGTCGATTGTCGGCCTTACGTCAAGACCTTCAAGAGTTTCAAGCTTTCGCCCTCTTGCTGTTCCTGTTATAACTCTCATAAGGCTTTTCCTGTTCTAAACCTAA
>JBJESI010000196.1:0-1579 GCA_051882715.1 Oscillospiraceae bacterium | reverse complement strand
ATGGCTCTGTCGGGGCAGAGCCTTTCGGGAGCGCCGCCTGAAATCCTGAAAACGGCGTTGTAAACCTGCGAGCATCTTGCGTCCATAACAGGACAGATTATTCCGTCAAAGCCAAGCATATTGTACGCAAGCGCCGAAAGCGTTGACACTCCGATACAGGGCTTTGATTTGGCAAAGGCGAGACCTTTAACCGCAGAAACGCCTATACGTATCCCCGTAAACGAGCCGGGCCCCTTTGATACGGCAAATGCGTCTATGCCGTCAAGGGAAATATGCGCCGCTTCGAGAAGACTTGTGACCAGCGGCATTATTGTCTGCGAATGGGTAAGCTTTGCGTTTACCGAGCCGCAGGCTATTATTCTGTCCTCACTGCAAACGGCGGCGGAGGCCGTTTGCGCCGAGGTGTCAATCCCAAGAATTATCATCAAAATTTTCTCCGCTTATTGTAATTTCTCTTGTGTTTTCATCAATGGTTTTTATATCTACATATATGGTGCTTTCGGGAAGAGCGTAATCCACATTTTCACTCCACTCCACGGCGAGCACCGAGCCGCCGTCAAGGTAATCGAAAAAGCCTGTGGAATAAAGCTCGTCTGCGTCGCCGATCCTATACATATCAAAGTGATACAGAGTTTTTCCGCCGTCTGTATACTCGTTTACGATAGCGAAGGTGGGGCTTGTTACATCGCAGTTTATTCCGTAGCCTTCCGCAAGCCCGCCCGTAAATGCGGTTTTGCCTGCTCCGAGTCCGCCTCGGTAGGCGATAACCTCACCGCCCGAAAGCCTTTGACCGAGCTTTTTTGCGAGAGCAACGGTTTCCTCCCTTGACCTTGTTGTAAAAATCTTCATCGTATCTCCCGAAACGGATTTCCTTATGAGAAATCCTCAAGCAAAAAATATAAAAAAATGTATTTATATTATATCATTTATTGTTGAAAATTTCAACGTAAAATTGTATAATTAAGTGAAGTTAAAATAAAGGAGGGATTTCGACGGCTAAATACAAACGGTTTGATAAAACTCTTTTCTGCGCCTGCGCTGCCTGCTCGGTTTTGAGCGTGCTTTTCCTTTTTTCAATGGCGCTTCCTCAGTTTAAGGAACAGTTTACCTCGCGAATGTATCTGGTACAGGCTCTTGCTTCGTCGCTGGGTATTCTTTCGATGCTGGCAATCACCTTTTTTAACTACAAAAAGCTTATGAAGCTGTGGTTTATTTTCGTCCCGGTTTCCGTTGCTTTGGTCGCTCTTACTTATACCTCCTACGGCGTGGAATCCGGCGGAAACAAGGCGTGGCTTGACTTGCCGCATCTGCCTGTGTTCCAGCCTGCCGAGATACTTAAAATAGTTTTCATTCTGACCTTTGCGTACCATCTTTCGGCTTTGGGCAAAAGCATGAACAAAATCGGGGCTTTTCTCGGACTTTGCATACACGGCGCCATCCCTTTTCTTATGGTGCTTGCTCAGCCCGATACGGGTACGGCTCTGGTATTCCTTTTCATCTTTATTGTAATGATGATTTTTGCGGGGCTTTCGTGGAAATATATTCTTTCGGGAGCGGTTATTATGCCTCTTGCGGCGGC
>JBJESI010000195.1:0-6772 GCA_051882715.1 Oscillospiraceae bacterium | reverse complement strand
CTTGAAAAGACCATTGACGTAAGCGTTCTTTTGAAAAAGTTCGATAAGTCGATTAAGTCCGGCAAAAAAGATTCGGTTAACATCAGCGTTTCAAGCACAAACCGTACGCTCGGAACAATTCTCGGCTCTGAAATCACCAAAAAATACAAGAATACACTTGAGGATGATACCTTTACCGTAAACTGCACGGGCGGCGGCGGACAATCCTTCGGCGCATTTATCCCGAAAGGTCTTACAATAAAGCTTGAAGGCGACAGCAACGACTATTTCGGAAAGGGTCTTTCAGGCGGTAAGCTTATTGTTTATCCTCCGAAGAACAGCAAGTTCAAGGCTGAAGAGAATATTATCGTGGGAAATGTCGCTCTTTACGGCGCAACCTCCGGAAGCGTTTATATAAACGGTATCGCAGGCGAGCGCTTCTGCGTCAGAAACTCCGGAGCTACTGCCGTAGTTGAGGGCGTAGGCGACCATGGCTGCGAGTATATGACCGGAGGAAGAGTCGCTATTCTCGGTAAGACCGGCAAAAACTTTGCGGCCGGTATGAGCGGCGGCATAGCGTATGTTCTCGATGAAAATCACGATCTCTATTTGCACCTTAACAAGGAAATGGTTTCCATGAGCGTAATCTCGGAGAAGCACGACATCGCCGAGCTTAAGAGCATGCTTGAGGCTCACCTTGAAGCGACAGGCTCGGCAGTTGCCAAGAAAATTCTTGACAGCTTTGACGAATACCTGCCCAAATTCAAGAAGATTCTTCCCAATGACTACAACAAAATGATGGTTGCCATCAGCCGTGCGGAAGAAAAGGGCATGAGCAGAGAAGAAGCGGAAATCGAAGCCTTTTATATGACTCAGAAGGCGTGAAAGGAGATTTAAGATGGGTAAATCAACAGGATTTTTAGATTATAAGCGCGCCAATAACCCTTCTAAATCCCCCAAGGATAGAATTAAGGATTATTGCGAATTTCATCCTCAGATGGATAAAACGGAAAGACAGATACAGGGCGCACGCTGTATGAACTGCGGCGTTCCCTTCTGCCAGTCGGGCGTATCCTTCGGAGGCGGCGTGTCGGGCTGTCCCCTGCACAACCTTATCCCCGAATGGAACGACGAGATATATCAGGACAACTGGGAGCTTGCTTTGTCAAGACTCCTGAAAACAAACAATTTCCCCGAATTTACGGGAAGAGTGTGCCCTGCGCTTTGCGAAGCGGCATGCACCTGCGGTCTTAACGACAGCCCTGTTACCGTTAAGGAAAACGAGCTTGCAATTATCGAAAACGGCTTCAAAAACGGCTATATCGAGCCGAAAATTCCTAAGGTAAGAACAGGAAAAAGCGTTGCGGTAATCGGCTCAGGTCCTGCCGGTCTTGCTGTTGCAGACCAGCTTAACCACAGAGGTCACAGAGTTACCGTATTTGAAAAAGAGGACAGAGTCGGCGGACTCCTTATGTACGGTATTCCCAATATGAAGCTTGAAAAAAGATTCGTTGACAGACGTATCGACCTCATGAAAAAGGAAGGCGTTGAATTTACCGTAAACGCCGATATCGGCCAGAACACGGACGCTTGTGAAATATTAAAGGATTTTGACGCTGTCGTGCTTTGCTGCGGCGCTAAAAATCCCAGAGACCTAAGTATTGAAGGACGTGACGCAAAAGGCGTTTACTTTGCGGTGGACTTCCTTACCTCCACAACAAAAAGTCTTCTTGACAGCAATTTGAAGGACGGAACTTATATTTCCGCAAAAGACAAACATGTTGTCGTTGTAGGCGGCGGCGATACGGGAAACGACTGCGTAGGCACCTGCATACGTCACGGCTGCAAGTCGGTTGTTCAGATTGAAATGATGCCGAAGGCTCCCGACACGAGAGCAAGCTCAAACCCTTGGCCGCAGTGGCCGTTTGTATGCAAAACGGATTACGGCCAGGAGGAAGCTATTGCAGTTTTCGGCCATGATCCCAGAGTTTATAAAACTACCGTAAAAGAGATTATGAAGGACGAAAACGGTCAGATTAAAGCCGTTAAGCTTGCAAAGCTTAAAGCCGAAAAGGATCCTTCAAGCGGCAGAACAATTATGGTTGAATCGGGCGAGCCTGATGAAATCATCGAGACTGATTTGCTCCTCATTGCGGCAGGCTTCCTCGGTTCTCAGAAATATGTTGCCGACGCTTTCGGAGTTGAGCTTAATGCAAGAACGAATGTAGCAACAAAGGAAAACTCATATAAAACAAATGTAGATAAGGTATTCACGGCGGGCGATATGCACAGAGGTCAGTCCCTCGTTGTGTGGGCGATTGCCGAAGGCAGAGCCTGTGCCAAGGAGGTTGACGAATACCTTATGGGTTACACAAATATGGTGTAACACGAGCTTAAATAGCCATCCTCTACACTCCAATAAATTTGAAACGCACTCGGGCGGAGGCAGCGGTCTTAATCGGCCGTTCCCCGCCCCGAGTGCGTTTTTAGGGCTTTATTCTTTTAATTATGCAAGCTTCTTTCTCCAGCCACCGAATCTGTAAAACAGCACGGACATTACGGCGGAAATTATCCAGCCGATAGGCCAGGAAATATATATGCCCACAACAGAGTCCAGCATTTCAACCAACACAAACGAAATTGCAACTCGTATAATCAGGTCGGAAAAGGTTGTTGCCACAAATCCGAAAATATATCCCGCTCCCCTTAATACGGAATCGGTAATAAGCTTTAAAGCAACAATAATGTAAAACGGCGAAACATAAAGCAAAAATCTGCTTCCCGTTTCGATTACCGCAGTTTCATCTGCCGAGACAAACATAAGCATAAGATATTTTCCCAGCAGTGCAAAAACCAAAGCAAACGGAACAGCTATTGACGCCGCCATTATAAGCCCCGCCTTATAGCCTCTTTTTACCCTTGCGGTTTGCCTTGCTCCGATATTTTGGGCGGTAAAGCTTGATAGTCCGTTTGACAATGCGATAAATGCTGTCAGGGCAAAGCCGTTAAGCTTTATTGCCGCGGAAAATCCCGCAACTGTATTTGCGTCAAAGCCGTTGACAAGATACTGAATAAGAAGATTTCCCACGGAAACAAAGCTCTGCTGGAGAACGCTGGGGACGGCAAGCCTGCTTACAGAGCCGAGCATACGAACAGAAAATACTCTTCCCTGCCCGAGGACGCCCATTTTTGAAAGCCTGTAAAACAGCAGTATCAGCGCAACCAGCGAAGAAATTCCCTGCGCAATAAATGTAGCCGCCGCAACGCCCTTTACTGCAAGGCCGAGGTTCTTTACAAAAATAACATCGAGGACAATATTAAAAAGAGATGAGCCGATAAGAAGCGCAAGCGGAGTTACAGAATCGCCGAGAGCGGTAAAAATCCCGTTGCACATATTGTAAATAAACACAAAGCCCAGTCCCCAGATATAAATCTGCATATAAACCGAAGAGTCTGCAAATATCTCCGGCTTGGTATTCAGAATTTCAAGAATGGGGTCGCAGTAAATTATGCCGACCGCAGTAAGCACGGCGCTTAGCGCAAGTGACAAAATAACCGAGGTTGTAATTGCCGTCTTTAATCTCGGCTCGTCGCGCTCTCCGAAAATTTTCGATACGACAACCGAAGCTCCGACGCTTGCTCCCGAGGCTATTGCCACAAACAGCATTGTTATCGGGAAAGACGCTCCCACTGCGGCAAGCTCGTTTGTTCCGCAGTATTTTCCCACAACCACGCTGTCCACCATATTGTAAAGCTGCTGAAAAGCCACGCTTATCAAAAGCGGTACCGAAAACAGGACAAGCTTTTTTGTAACGCTGCCCTTTGTTAAATCTGTTACCATTGTCTTTTCCTCTGTTCTTTTTTAACGTAGCAAGGGTCGGCACCTGTGTTCAGCAAGGGTCCCCCCGAACACGAAACGGAACCCGCCTCCTTACGGCGGGTACATCTTGCCTAAGTTATTATATCAAAAATCTCCCGTTCTTTTTAGAGTCATAATTACCGAATTTGTTGCATATAAATTCTATTTTTTTGGCTTTTTGTATTGCTTTTATTCGATTTATACTGTATAATATGTACTATAAAATAAGGTAAGGTACGCTTTGCGGCAAATTCAGCCGAAGCTTCGCCTTATACTAATACTATATACTAATACTATCCGGAGGAATATTATGAAAATCATTAAGAAAATTCTTGCATCTTCACTTGCACTTTCCCTTGCTTTGACCTTCGCAGCATGCGGCGGCTCAAAAACAGAGTCCGATGTAAATTCAAGCGCAAACAACAGCTCATCCGCTCCTGTCAGCTCGGAGCAGAAAACAGATGACAAGACTCTTGTAATGGCAACGAATGCTTCTTTCGCTCCCTACGAATACTACGCTAACGGCGAAAGCGGCGAAATCATCGGTATCGACGCAGAGATTGCAAAAGCTATCGCAGATAAGCTCGGTATGCAGCTTAAAATCGAGGATATGGCGTTTAACTCAATCATCACTTCCGTTATGGAGGGCGGCGTTGACTTCGGTATGGCAGGTATGACCGTTACCGACGAGCGTAAGGAACAGGTTAACTTCTCAAACACATACGCTACCGGCAAACAGGTTATCATCGTTAAGGACGGCTCCGATATTGCTTCTCCCGATGACCTTAAGGGCAAAAAGATCGGCGTTCAGCTTACAACAACAGGCGATATTTACGCAACCGACGATTACGGCAAGGACGAGGACGGCTCTTTAAACGGCAATGTTGTTGAATACAACACAGGTAACGAGGCTGTTCTTGCTCTTATCGGCGGAGATGTTGACGCAGTTATCATCGACAACGAGCCCGCTAAATCCTTCGTTGCATCAAACGCTAACGCTAATCTCAAAATTCTTGAAACAGAATATGTTTACGAAGAATATGCAATCTGCGTTGCTAAGTCGAATACGGAGCTTCTTACAAAGCTTAACACCGCTATCGACGAGCTTACCGAAGACGGCACAATCGACAAAATCATTTCTAAGTATATTAAGGCAGAATAATCTTTTCGCCTTTTAAACAAGGATATTTATGACAGCGAAGGAATGGGGTTTCCTCATTCCTTCTGTCAATTAAATGAGGTAATTGCTTTTTTCATTAAAATGCTGTTATCCGAATACACAGGGTAGGAATATTATGACTAAAAAACGCAAGCTTTGGATTATACCAACCGTTATCGTTATAATCTTGGCAATAATAATCGGTTTGGCTTTAATTATTCGGTCGGAGACCACCGCTTCGGAAATTTCCGTTGACGAGGCTCAGAGCATTATTGATAAAACTCTTTCTGAAACCGTCGGAAGCTCCGACGCTATTAAGGACGTTATTGCCAAATCCGAAATAAAGGTTAATTCCGTTGAATACGGAGAGGAAAAGGACGCTGTTTTAAAATGCTCCTATAACACAGTCGATGTATTTAAGGTTATAAAGGACAACGCTGATTTTCTTCTCTCAATAGACACAGTAAGCAGTGCGGGTATTCAGAAATCCGCTACCGCAATCAGGCTTGAGCTTTCAAAGGATATTTCAGAGCTTCTCGGCAATGCGGAGCCTGTAAGCGGAGAGGTTGAAATTCATCTCTACGATATGGAAAAAGGCGGCTTTGTTCCCTACTGGTCGGACGAGGTGTTAAACTCCGTGTTCGGCGGTATTACAGACGCTAAAAATTACGTAAATTCTCTTGACAGCATTACCGTTGACGGCAAAACCGTTTCAATCGAAACAAGAACAAATCTTAAAAACGGACTTATTCAGTGCGTTTCCATAAGCTCTGCTTATTCATCAAAGCCCGACACAAATAATTTCGTTATGAAAAAATGGAACGGATTTAAGCATGAATTTATGCTCAATTTCGGCAACGGAAACTGGCGCTATATCACGAACGGTCTTTTGAATACGCTTAAAATTACTCTGTGCGCTGTTTTAATCGGTATAGTTATCGGATTTCTCGTCGCCATCATCAGATGCACAAATCAGAACACAGGCAAGCTCAAAATCCCGAACTTCATATGCACCGTTTATCTTACGGTTATAAGAGGCACGCCTGTTATGGTTCAGCTTCTGATTGTTTATTTCGTAATGCTTTTGCCTCTGGGTGTGGCAAAGCTCCCTGCGGCAATTCTTTGCTTTGGCTTTAACTCCGGCGCTTATGTTGCCGAAATTGTAAGAGGGGGCATCATGTCCATAGACAAGGGTCAGATGGAGGCAGGCCGCTCGCTGGGCTTCAATTACGCCAAAACCATGTGGTATATAATTATTCCCCAAGCCTTCAAGGCTGTTCTTCCCGCCCTTGCAAATGAATTCATCGTTCTTCTTAAGGAAACCTCGGTCGCCGCATATATCGGCGTTGCCGACCTCACAAGAGGCGGTGAAATTATCAGGGGATTTACATTCAGTAACTTTATGCCCCTGCTTGCTGTTGCGATAATTTATCTTGTAATGGTAGTTATTCTGACGCAGCTTGTAAATCTTCTTGAAAGGAAGCTGAGAAACAGTGACCACTGATGAAAACATTTTAATAGATGTCAGAGGACTCGAAAAGAGCTTCGGAGATATTGAGGTCTTAAAGGGCATCGACTGTCAGATAAAAAAAGGCGAGGTTATTGTTGTCGTAGGACCCAGCGGCTCGGGAAAAAGTACCTTCCTCCGCTGTCTCAACCTTCTTGAAGAGCCTACGGGAGGACATATCTTCTTTGAAGGTACGGACATCACCGACAAGCATAACGACATAAACCTGCACCGTCAGAAAATGGGTATGGTTTTTCAGCAGTTTAAC
>JBJESI010000194.1:0-6790 GCA_051882715.1 Oscillospiraceae bacterium | reverse complement strand
TCACTCGCCATAAGGCGAATAAAACTGCCGAGTGTCCCTTAGAACACTCGGCTAAAGCACGGGCTTTTTGGTTGAATTATTGATTAGCCGTTAACAATCATGTCTCTGGTAACAACTACGTCTGCAATATCAACATTGCCGTCGTTGTTAACATCAGCGGCCTTATTCTGAGCCTCTGTAAGCTCGATGTTTCCTACAATGCCTGCACGCATAAGAACTACGTCTGCAATATCAACAGCACCGTTTCCGTCCAAGTCGCCGGGCATAACATCATCGGGTGTCTCGTCGGGTATTTCAATGGGCTCGTCAGGTGTTTCAACGGGCTCATCAGGTGTCTCAACGGGCTCATCGGGTGTTTCAACGGGCTCGTCAGGTGTCTCTGCGGGCTCATCGGGTGTTTCTGCAGGTGTCTCTGCGGGTGTTTCAACTGTAGTTCCTGTCAAATCGTTGTCAGAATCAGCCAAAGCGAAAGCTGAAGTAACAGCAACGCTGAAAACCATTCCGAGCGCAAGAACAGATGTCAAAAGTCTTTTTGTGCGGTTCATTATTGTTTCCTCCTAAAAATTTAATGTTGCATATGTATTGCAAATTACACTCTAAATTATAACACAAAATTTATACATGTCAAGTTTTTTTGTAACTAAATTTTAATCTTTGGACGCAGATATTTTCGTTATTATGACCAAAAGCAATAAAAAGTGGAAAATATTTGGAAATCAGTATTTTTTCAGTTCAGAAAGAACGACCTCAAAGGCAACGCCTTCTTCATCGGGAACACGGTTTTTTTCGGAAACGGCGATACATTTTTTCAAAAAGTCCGCCGCCCTTTTAACCGAAGCTTTGAAATCAACGCCGCACAGCGCGTCTGCCGCTATGACCGAGGAAAAAACATCTCCCGAGCCTGAGCGGGTTTTGCCCGTCTTGCGGCTGTAAAAAATTTTCGGCTCGCCGCCCCGTATGTGGACAAGGTTTCCGATGCTCTGCTTTGTTTCTATTCCCGTAATTACGATTTTTTCAGCGCCCATATTTTCAAGCGCGCGGGCAATTTCAAACAGCTCGCTTTTTTTCCAGCCTGAGCTTTTATAGGGCGTTTTTGTCAGGGTACAGGCTTCCGTAAGATTCGGACAGATTATATGTGCAAGTCCAACAAGCTCCCTCATTCTTTCGCACATCTGCGGAGTGTAGGTGTCGTACATTTTCCCGTGATCGCCCATTACGGGATCTACGATTACGGTTGTGTTTTCCTTTTTAAAGTCGGAAATAAACCGTGAAACCGTTTCGATTTGCCTTTCCGAGCCGAGAAATCCCGTGAGAATACCGTCAAAGGACAGGGAAAGCTCTTTCCATTTTTCGATATATTTCGGCATCTTGTCGGTGTAGTCATCAAAAAAGTAGGTATCAAAGCCTGTGTGATTTGACAAAACCGCAGTCGGCAGACAGCAACACTGTACGCCGAGATATGATATAACAGGTATTTCTACTGTGAGAGAACAACGCCCGAAGCCCGAAAAATCGTTGATTAAGGCTATTTTTTTCGGAGACCCGTGCAAGGTCTCCGAATTAGTTTTGTTATGCTTCATTTTTTGCAACTGCTTCAAATTCGCTTATGATTTCCTTTGACGGAGCCTTTGTAAGCAGGCTCACGATTATAATAGCCGCAAGAGCTACAAGGAAAGCGGGGAGAAGCTCGTAGATGGTGAAAATTCCGCCTATGTGCGAGCCGAGATACTTCCAGACAAAGATTGTTACGCCGCCCGAAATCATTCCTGCCAGAGCGCCCCAGAGGTTGGAACGCTTCCAGAAAAGCGCCGTAAGCACAACAGGTCCGAAGGTTGCGCCGAATCCCGCCCATGAGAAGGATACTATGTCGAAAACAGAGCTGTCGGGGTCTCTTGCGATGAAAACCGCAATGGCGGAGATGATAACAACGCTGAGCCTTGCAATCCACATTGACGCCTTTTGAGAGAGATTTATTTTAAAGAAGTCCTTGAGCAGGTTCTGCGAAACGCTGGACGAAGCCGCAAGGAGCTGAGAATCGGCGGTCGACATTGTAGCCGCAAGAATTCCCGCAAGGATAACGCCTGCGATAACGGCGGGGATATAACCGAAATTGCTCAGGTAACCCGCTATGGCAACGATTATTGTTTCCGCTTCGGATTTAGTGGCAAATTCGGGGATAGCTCCTACCTTGGACATACTGTATCCCACAATACCGATTAAAACCGCAACCGAAAGGGAAATAACAACCCAGCCCGTTGCAATTCTTCTTGAAAGCTTAAGCTTCTTTTCTTCCTTTGTAGCCATAAATCTGAGAAGAATGTGCGGCATACCGAAATAGCCCAGGCCCCATGCGAGAGTCGAAACAATCGTAAGCGCGCCGTAGTCGGTTGCCGAGGCGGTTTCCGCCGCATAAGACTTTGTCATGCTGAGGTATCCGGGAAGCTGCTTGGCGTTTTCAAAGACAGCTCCGAAGCCGCCGGATACACCCTCTCCGAGACCTATTATAATAAAGAGAGCGAGAGTCATAACAATGCTCTGTATAAGGTCGGTGGTGCTTGCCGCAAGAAATCCGCCGAGAGTGGTGTAAAGAACAATTACAACGGCGCTCAGAACCATCGCTTTGAAATAATCCATACCGAACAGAGAATGGAAAAGCTTTCCGCAGGCGGCAAAGCCCGAAGCGGTGTAGGGCACGAAGAAAATAATGATAATCAGAGCCGCAACAAGCGCAAGGATATTTTTGTTGTCGTGATAGCGCTTTGAGAAAAAGTCAGGTATGGTGATTGCTCCCAGCTTAACTGAGTATCTGCGTATTCTTTTTGCAACAATCAGCCAGTTGATATAAGTACCGACTGCAAGACCGATGGCCGTCCATGCGGCGTCTGCGATACCGAAAAAATATGCGACGCCGGGCAATCCCATCAGAAGCCAGCTGCTCATGTCGGAGGCCTCTGCGCTCATAGCTGTTACGAGAGGACCGAGTTTTCTTCCGCCGAGATAAAAATCATCTACGTTTTTGTTTCTCTTGGTATAAACGATTCCGATGATAATCATTGCAAGAAGATAAGCCAGCATTGAAATAAGAATACAAATCTGGTTTGTTTCCATAAATAACCTCCATAAAATAATAATGATTAATGATGATTAGAAATTATAGCATAAAAATACTGAGAAATCAATAAAAAGTCGAATAAAATGCAAAACATTCACGGAAACGGGGAATTTGCATAAAATGTACTATCATAAAATGTAAAGGTGTGATTAAAATGACCGTTTATACCGTAAGGCCGGGAGATTCACTTTACGGCATTGCAAGGCGGTTCGGAGTCCCTTGGAGCCGAATTGCTTCGGCTAATGCTCTGACAAATCCGAACAGGCTGGCTGTGGGGCAAAATCTTGTTATTCCGTCGGAGACAGTGAGACACACGGTAATGAAGGGTGAAACCCTCTACGACCTTGCAAAGCAGTACAGGGTGAGCCTTAAAAGCATAATCGACGCAAATCCGAACATTGAAAATCCCGACCTGCTGCAGGTGGGACAGATTGTTATTGTCCCGGGGAGCGAGAAGCTGGGCAGTATTGATGTAAACGGCTACGCTTTTCCCACAACCTCGGCGCAGACTCTTGCAAACACCCTCCCGTATCTTACATATATAAGTATGTTTTCTTACGATGTGCGTCCGGACGGAACGCTTTCGGCTCTCGACGATACACGTATAATTGATACCGCTCGGAGTATGAATACGGCGGCGCTTATGGTGGTTTCAAATATCAGGGAGGGAGGCTCCTTTGACAGCGAGCTTGCAAGCGTTGTTTTAAATGACGAGGGAACTAAGCAGGCGCTTTGGAGCAATATTCTTGAAATAATGAAGGAAAAGGATTTTTACGGCCTTAATCTTGATTTTGAGTATGTGTATCCCCGTGACAGGGACGCATACAACGCCTTTGTTCAGCAGACTGCGGAGCTTATGCACGAAAACGGGTATATTCTTGTGACGAACCTTGCCCCGAAGCTGAGCGGAGAACAGCAGGGAACTTTGTATGAGGCTCATGATTACGGCTTTCACGGACAGTTCGCCGACCTTGTTATTTTGATGACCTACGAGTGGGGCTATACATACGGCCCTGCCCAGGCGGTGGCGCCGATAGACCAGGTGGAGCGTGTGCTTGAATATGCGGTAAGCGTAATGCCGAGCAAAAAAATATTGATGGGTATGCCGAATTACGGTTATGACTGGACTTTGCCGTTTGTGAGAGGCTCTGCGGCGAGAGCCTTGTCCAATCAGGCGGCTGTTGAGCTTGCTTTGGAGGTGGGAGCGGAAATAAAATACGACGAGAGAGCGCAGTCGCCGTATTTCAATTACACGGACAAAAGCGGTAAACAGCACGTGGTGTATTTTGACGACGCAAGAAGCATCTTGGCACGGCTTGCACTTGTGTCCGAATACAATCTCGCAGGGGTAAGCTATTGGAATATAAACACCTTCTTCCGCCCGAATTGGGAGGTCTTGTCCTCAATGTACGATATAAATAAAGTGATTTAGCTAAATGCCGAAGCGCAGACCGCCGAGTATAAAAAGAAGAAGCCTCTCCTTGTTTAGGAGAGGCTTAAAAAATTCTGTTAAACCGCCTTTTCAGCAATCTCTGCGGCGATTTGGGAAATGGTTTTGCCGTGGGATTCGATTGTTATGTCGGCATATTTTTCGTAAAGAGGGGAACGCTCGTCATAAATGTCCGAAAGAGTCTGCCCTTCGTCCATTGCGATGCCCCTTGTGGCAAGATTTGTAATTCTCTCCTCGATATCGGGCTCGGGGAGCTTCAGATACACGACCGTTCCTATGGCTTTAAGATTTTCCATTGCTTCTTCTCCGTAAACCACGCTTCCGCCCGTTGCGATTACGCAGTTTTCCGCCCGAAGCTCCTTTACGCAGTCGTTTTCCGCCTTTAAAAACGCTTCCGTGCCGTAAAGCTCAATAAATTTATACAGCTTTTGCTTTGTTTTTGCCTGAATTATCAAATCGGTGTCGATAAAATCGAAGCCTAAAATTTTCGCAAGAACAACCCCCACGGTGCTTTTGCCTGCGCCGGGCATACCGATAAGAACCACATTTCTCATAATACCACCGCCAAAAAACATTTTAGACCATTTTAGCACAAAGGTTATGTTTATGCAATAAAAATATGTTTTTTAATGAAACCTTTACAAAAAATTTGTTGCAATTCGGCTTATAATGTGATATTATCATATTGAAATTTTTATTAAGGGGACGGTAATATGTTTGTACCTCCGCAGAACATTATTCATAATATAAGAGCCACCTATCCCGCAGGGACAAGGGTGGAGCTTACCGCAATAAAAAATATGCCCGTTAATCCCGGCTGTTTGGGCACGGTTACCGAGGTTGACGATGTGGGCTCAATTCATGTGGATTGGGATAACGGCTCTAATCTCACTATCCTTTACGGCGAGGACGAATGCAGAAGAATAGGCGAGGACGTTGCCGAAAAAACCGTTAAGATAAACAGCATCATCAGCAACCGCAGAGCCGAAAGCGACAAGCCGCTTATCTCCCACAAGGAGCTTGAGATTGTTTTGCTTGAACAAAGCGAGGCGGAGGAGTTCCTCAAAAACGGAAAAACGGTATTTTTGGTATATTCCAACGCCGCAAATTACCCCGAAGGAATCTGCAAAATCTGTTACAGCGTTTTCAGACTCCGCGACCATTACGAGCTTTATAATGAGGTGTGCGGCGTAACAGCCGAGACATACAGACGGTATTTCGAGAAAATCAAAAAGGACGCCGTTGAGGAAAAGGCTTTTGAAAATATCCGCCTCTTCGGAAAATACCAGCCCACTGCGGATTGCCCGATTTGCCCCAGATGCGGAAGAGAAACCATGGAAGAAAAGCTTGTACATAATGTTCAGAGCAGAAATGCCCCCGTTTATATCTGCAACGAGTGTGCTACGCAGGAGGCTATGCTTGAAGGACTTAACATGAAGCCGCTTGAGTTCTCAAAATGGGCGATAAATGTTCAGGAGGACACGGTTTTATAGCTTATTTTACCCGCTGTAAAAAAGCAAAAATACGACTGCCGCAGATGGAAATCATTTGCGGCAGTCACGCTTTACTAAGCAATCAATATGTATCCTCGGCACTTTTTTTAATACCGAAAACCAGTCTTAAAATTCCTGCGAAAAATTTCGGACTTCTCACTACGACTATTTTCATAAAATACCTCCTAACCACAGCAAAGGCAAATCCCCGTAATTATCAGAATGGCGGCGGCCGTAATCACTACGAATTTAAAGGGAATAAAGCAAAAGAACAAAAGCAAGGCTCCTATCACCACCAAAACCAGCGGCGAGCAGGAACGCCTCCTGTGCGGCCTTCGCATTCAAAACACCTCCCGGGAATATCTGCTTACTTCATAATATGCCTTGGGTGCACATTTTGCTACAAGTGAAATTTTTCTTGACAATACGGAAAAAATGGATTATACTTTGCTTAAAAGCGATGATAAAGAGAAGTAATGCGGATTTTCGCTTGCAGTGAGCGCGGGACAGTGTAAACCGTGCAGAAGGATGCCGCATGAATAACACTTTGGAGCAGCAATCCGAAAAAGCAGAGCTTTAGTAGGTGCGCCGTTGCCGTGCGTTAGGCATTAGAGAGTCGAACACAATCGGTTTTTAGCGGCATATTTACGCCTATTCTTCGTCAAAATCCTCGTGAATACGCAAGTATTCACTGCGGCTTTTCCTCGAATATACCTAAATCTGCTCGCTAAAAAC
>JBJESI010000193.1:0-6797 GCA_051882715.1 Oscillospiraceae bacterium | reverse complement strand
ATCCGGCAAAAACCTTTATGGGCGACACGGGCTCGATGTTTCTGGGCGGCTCGGTGGTTGCGCTGGGACTTTCAACAAACAGATTTGTCCTCATTCTCATTGCGGGAATAATATACATTATGGACGCTCTTTCCGTAGTAATTCAGGTCGCATACTTCAAGGCGACCAAAGGAAAAAGGCTCTTTAAAATGAGCCCTATCCACCATCACTTCGAGCTTTCGGGCTGGAGTGAGAACAAAATCGTTATCGTATTTTCGCTTGTAACCCTTATCGGAGGTCTTATTGCCGTTGCGCTGAGCTTCGGCTATTAAAGAGGTGAACAAATGGCAACCGTAAAAACCAAAAAACAGAAAAAGAAGCTGTCCTTTCGCTGGGGCTCAATGGATTTGCCGTTTTTTATAATTCTGCTTGTTCTTATCACCTTCGGACTTGTTATGATGTTCTCGGCGAGCTATTCCTGGGGATATTACGAGGGCGACAGCTTTTCATATATAAGAAAACAGCTTGTCATTGCGGCTGTGGGCTTTGCGGCGATGATCGGCATTTCCATGATAGACTACCATATTTTCAGAAACAAATATGTCGCCTACGGGATTTTCGCAGTGGCGTTTTTACTGCTTGCAACCGTGTGGAAATTCGGCGTTACCCGAGGCGGTGCAACAAGATGGTATTACATCGGCGGAACGAGCTTTCAGCCGTCGGAGCTTATGAAGTTTGCGGTCATCATTCTTTTTGCGTTTATCATTTCGGTAAACTATAAAAAAATGAACAAGTTTATGTTCGGTATTGTGCCGTTTCTTTTTGTAATGGGCGTCGTTGCGGGGCTGATGCTTTTGCAGCCGCATCTTTCGGGAACGGTTATCATCTGCACCATCGGCGTTACCATGATGTTTGTGGGCGGCGCAAACTGGAAACAGCTTGCAGCCGTGGGGCTTGTGGGCGCAGGACTTCTTGTTGTGGGCGTTTTGGTGCTTATGGAAATCAAGGGAATAGGCTACTTCAAGGAGCGTATCAACGGCTGGCTTGACCCGACCTCGGACGTTCAGGACTCCACCTTCCAGACCTACCAGTCGCTGCTTGCTATCGGCTCGGGGGGAATGTTCGGTCTGGGACTGGGCAATTCAAGGCAAAAATTCAGGTACCTCCCCGAATCCCATAACGACTTTGTTTTCTCCATCATTTGCGAGGAGCTGGGCTTTGTGGGAGCGCTGGTTGTAATAATTCTTTTCCTGCTGTTTATTTTCAGAGGCTTTTATATCGCCTCAAAGGCTAAGGATAAATTCGGAATGATGGTCTGCACGGGCATTATCGTGCAAATCGGGCTTCAGGCGCTTTTAAACATCGGAGTTGTAACAAATGCTATTCCGAACACGGGAATAAGCCTTCCGTTTTTCAGCTACGGAGGCACTGCTCTGTTGATGCAGCTTTGTGAAATGGGAATAGTTTTGAACATTTCACGGCAGGCGCAGATTAAATCTTAAAGGACTGGTTTTAGTGCGAGTTTTGTTATCAGGCGGCGGCACGGCGGGACACATAAATCCCGCTCTTGCCATTGCGGAGTGTATAAAGGAAAACATACCCGACTGTGAAATTCTTTTTGCGGGAACGCCCTTCGGCATGGAGGCAAGGCTTATCCCCGAGGCGGGCTATGCTTTTACGCCCATAAAGGTAAGGGGCTTTCAGAGGAGCTTTGCCCCCGGCGATATTGTAAAGAACATTGAAGCGGCGGGACTTTTGCTTTCGGCTATGCCCAGAGCGAAAAAAATCATAAAGGATTTTAAGCCTGACCTTGTTATTGGAACAGGCGGCTATGTCTGCGGACCGATTTTGAAAACTGCGGCGAAAATGGGCATAAAAACCGCAATCCACGAATCAAACGCATTCCCCGGGGTAACAACCAAGCTCGTTGCAAAGCAAATGGACGTGGTGATGCTTGCTACTCCCGACGCAAGGCGCCATCTTGACGCAGACGCAAACTGCGTGGTAACGGGAAATCCGATTTCAAGCGATTTCTTCGGTCAGGACAAGGAAAAAGCAAGGCGTGCGCTGGGAGTGGAGGACGATTTTTGCGTGCTTTCCTTCGGCGGAAGCCTCGGTGCGGGAAAAATCAACGAAACCGTCTGCGACCTTATTGAATGGGAGCAGAAAACGGGCGGAATACACCATATTCATTCCTACGGAAGAATGGGCAAGGCTACATTTGTTAAGACTCTTGAAGGCAAGGGAATTTACCCTGAGTCGGATCCTCACCTTGATATAAGGGAATATATAAACAATATGCCCGTATGTATGGCGGCGGCGGACCTTGTTATCTGCCGCGCGGGCGCAATGACGCTTACTCAGATTCAGGCAATGGGACTTCCTTCTATTCTCATTCCCTCGCCTGTTGTTGCGGAAAATCACCAGTATCACAACGCTATGGTGCTTCAGAACAACGGCGCAGGCATTGTCATTGAGCAGTCGGAGCTGACCTCGGAACGGCTTATCAGCGAGGTTAGCGCAATCTATCATGACAGAGACAGGCTGTCGGAGCTTTCGGCAAACGCCAAAAAGCTTGCCGTAACCGATGCAAAGGAAAAGATTTTCGCTGAGCTTATGAAGCTTTTGCATTAGGAGGTTCGGCTCCCTAAGCCTTAAGTAATCACCAACAGCCCCTAAAAAGCATATTATGTTTTGAAACGGAATTTGCTTTTGAAAGGGTGTTGACGATGAAGCGGTTAATAGTGGACGGCGGCCGCAGTCTGCAAGGCCAAATACGAGTGCAGGGCGCAAAAAACAGCGCACTTCCTCTGCTTGCCGCTACAATTCTTGCGGACTCACGAACGGTTTTACATAACTGCCCCTGCCTTTCCGATGTGAGTGCGGCGCTGGAAATACTGTCGTATCTCGGCTGTAAGTGCGAGAGGGACGGCTCTACCGTTACGGTGGACGCATCAAGCCTGAAAAGCTTTGACGTGCCCGACTGGCTGATGCACGAAATGCGCTCGTCAATATTTTTTCTCGGCGCTATTATCGGAAGAATAGGCAAATGCAGGCTTTGCTTTCCGGGGGGATGTGAAATCGGAAAACGGCCCATAGATTTACATATAAACGCTCTCAAAAAAATGGGAGTTACCATAAACGAGGACGGCGGATGTATAGAATGCGTCGCCGAAAAAGGGCTTTGCGGAGCGGATATTACGCTGAGGTTTCCATCCGTGGGTGCAACCGAGAATATTATTCTTGCGGCGGTCACGGCAAAGGGCACTACCGTCATAAGAAACGCCGCAAGGGAACCCGAAATCTCTGACCTTGCCGATTTCCTCGTAAAATGCGGAGCTAAAATCAAGGGAGCAGGGGAAAGCACGGTGGTTATCGAGGGAATCGAAAAGCTTTGCGGCTGTGAGCACACCGTAATACCCGACAGAATAGCGGCGGTCACGTACCTTTCATGTGCGGCGGCGACACGCTCCGAGATAACGCTCTGCGGCGCAGACAGCCGACATTTGCAGGCGGTTTTGCCTGTATTTGAGCAAATGGGCGCAAGAATACTTACTTTTGACGATAAAATACACATAAACGCAAAGAGGGGGCTATGCTCTCCCGCAAGGATAGAAACAGCGCCGTATCCCGGCTTCCCCACAGATGCGCAGGCTATTTTAATGGCTGTTGCGGCAGGAGCGGACGGGGTGTGCGAGTTTACCGAAAATATTTTTGAAAACCGCTTCCGCCATGTGCCCGAGCTTGTGAAAATGGGAGCGGATATAAAAACAGACGGCAGAAAAGCTGTTGTAACGGGAGTGAAAAGCCTTCACGGCGCGAGAGTCACAGCTACGGATTTGCGGGGAGGAGCGGCGCTTGTCACCGCAGGACTTTTTGCAGAGGGAGAAACCGTAATCGAAAACATAAGGCACATCGACAGGGGCTACGAGTGTATAGAAAAGAGCCTCGGCGAAATCGGTGCGAGGATATGCAGGGAGTAAAAAATGAAGGACGTTCAGAAAACCCGTGTGGCGGTTCGCCGCAGGAAGAAAAAGAGAATAAAGGTTCAGGCGAGGTTTTACTATATTCTTGTAACCTTGATAGTCGTTGTTGCGGCGTTCGTTCTGTCAAGAACGGTTTTCTTCAATCTTACCGAGGTTAAGGTTGAGGGAGGTCCGTATACGGCAGAGCAAATTATGCAGACCTGCGGCATAGAAGCGGGCGACAATCTGTTCTCGATAAAACCGTCGGAGTGTGAAAGGCTGATTTCCGACAATCTTGTAAATGCGGAGAAAGTAAGCGTCAAACGCTCTCTTCCGTCAACGCTGAAGGTTACGGTGACGGAGGCTGTTCCCGCAATGAATATTCTTGCTCCCGACGGCACGTACTATGTTGTGAGCGAGAGCATGCGTGTGCTTGCGGCGAAAGCTCCTCAGCCCAAGGAGGGTATAATAACGGTCTACGGCTGTAATCCTGCGGATACGGCGGTTTGCAAAACTCTTTCGGGGGACGACGGCGCAAAGCTTGAGCTTGTAAGCGAGATTATGGAGGCGGTGGCTGCCTCGGAGCTTAAAAACGCAAAAATCGTGGACGTATCCAGCCAAACCGATATAATCATATATTATACCGATAATCTTAAAATTCAAATCGGAGATATTACAAATCTTGACTACAAGCTGACGCTTGCCGAGACGATTATGGCGCAGAGGGGAAATCCCGACGAGGCAGGCACAATAAATGTGTCCAAAACGGAGTATCCCTCATTTTACGGCGACAGACAAAGCTCTGCCGCGCCCGAGAGCGTGGTTTCGGAAGACGAACCCGATGAAGACGGCGCAGAGGAATAAAACCCATAAAAATATAAGCTTCTTTTGATATCTATATCAAAAGAAGCTTTTGCTTTGTCTTAAAGAATAGCATATATATTTGAAAATCGGGGAGTAAGGAGGCGGCATAATTTTTTGACAGCCGCTTGATTTAATCCTCCCAGATTTCCTCGGGGAGCGTTCTTATAAACGCCGCAAGCTCCGCCGCCATTTCAGCCTGCTCTGAAATTCTCGGATGTCCCGGCGTTGCCGCTCCGTTTCGGGAATACATAAAATGATAAACCTTTTCGTCGCAAAGGCGTTTTTTTATATCCTCCACAGCCTCGTCCCAAATTTTTTCATGGCATAAAACCGTTGTCGTAAGGATAAATGCCGCTTTAGGATAATGGGAGCGAAGCGTTTTTACAATGCCCATGTAGCTTTGGGTCCATTTTTCGTAATACGCCTTGTCACGGAGACAGTCGGGATTCGGAAAGGAATCGTTCTGTCCCACGGCAATAATTACAACATGGGGAATATAGCTTGAAAAATCCCAAGCTGAGGTTTCGGCTCTCGGCGAATATCTCAGTTTGTCAAAAGTGCTGACAAGCCCTGTGGTTTTGGGTTGTTCGTAGTATCCCGTTCTGTCAAGGATTGCAATTCCGCCCTGAGCGTTGTTGTGGATTTGCGCATTAAGAAGCCTTGCGGCGGTCATCGAGTAGGAAAACCACGCATTGTCCCATCTGCCGTCCTGATTTTCGGGGTCTGCGTGGGCGGTGTAGTTTACCGCTTCGACCACGGCTCCCGCCGAAACGGAATCCCCGTAACATTCAAGTCTTTTTGCAGGCTTAGGCTCAGGTGGCAGAAGCTCAGCGCCGTCGTTTAAAACAACGGAGTTCAGCGTGAAATAATGGGTAGCGTCCATCCTCTTGAAAATAACAACGCTGTGAACGCTGTTTTCAAGCCCCTCTGCAAGGGTGTATCTGATTTTGTCGGGAGATTTTTCGAGATCCGTTTTATACTGTATTCCGTCGATGAAATATCCGAAATGAGTTTTGTCGGAAAAGACGGTGTTTGTTATATCGACCGCAATATCCGTTCCCTTAAACGAAAAGGAAACGCTGCTTCCCGCCCAAATAAAAACGGGGCTTTCGGGAAGTGAAAAATCAATCCTTCCCATATAGGAGAATTCTTTTCGGTCGGGACGAAAGCTTTTCATGGCAAAATATCCTTTCAAAACTTAATTTCAATAGTATTGTAGCAAAAACCGAATAACGCCGTCAAGGAGAAATCCCGATTTGTAACCTTTTTCAACTAATACTTGATTGACTGCGCTTTGCGGTGCGTGGTATACTTTAGATACAAAATACAATGCGGAGGTGTTGTTTTATGAAAAGAAAGTTAAGCGCTCTGCTGGCGGGAGCTGTTGCGGCGTGCGTGATGTCACAGGCAGCGCTTGCCGCTCCGGGCGATATAATCAAGGTGCTAAAAGGCGATATGAACATGGATAAAACCATTTCCATTGTGGATGTGGTGGAGCTTCGCTCGCATATTGTGGGCGGAAAAAATCATTCTCAAAACGCTGAGCTTATCGGCGATATGAACGGTGACGAATCTGCTGATGTTGTAGATGTCGTTATTATGAGATCGGTGATTGTGGGAAACACTCCCTACGATACCGAGGACGAAAGCAATTATATTGAAGTGACGGAGGAAGAAGAAGTGTTCAGCTTGGAAACGGGATTGACGGATGCAATGAAGGAGGCTTCGCTTGTCAGCGAGGGAAATCTTTCGAGGCTTGCAAGGGTAATCAAAAAGGCGCAGGCAGGCGAGGAAATCACCTTTGCGTGTCTCGGCGGCTCTATCACCCAGGGCTCAAGCGCAACCGACAATTACGGCTATGCGTATCTGCTCAGGGACTGGTTTGAAGCAACCTTCCCTCAGGCGAAAATAAATTATGTTAACGCAGGAATAGGCGCAACCGATTCTCATCTGGGAATTTACCGTCTTGAAAGAGATGTGCTTTCGCAG
>JBJESI010000192.1:0-1594 GCA_051882715.1 Oscillospiraceae bacterium | reverse complement strand
AGGTTTAAATCCGAATCCAAATAAACGAGCGATGTGTCGGCGTAAAATCGGTTTTCAGTGTAATCATCGATAAAGAAAATATATTTGTAATCTCCAAAAAGCGATGGCTGTATTGATAAGCCGAACTGATAATCTTCAATACTTCCGTTTTCATCCACCGCATGGTACGGATTTACGGACATCTGTCCCCACCAGCCCTGTGTAAATATCGACATATAAGGGGCGATATATACCCCACAGCTGTGGCTGACCGTCGGAAACTGAACAGTATTGCTGTATGTGCCTTTTGTGTCCTTGTGCATATCTTCGCCGATTACCGGGTACAGCAGTTTGTTGATGCCGTAAAACCAAAATGCGTTCATTCCGACAAAAATCAAGAGCAATGCTGATATGATTATTATTGAAATTTTAATTATTTTTTTCTTCAAGGGATACCTACTCCTTTAATAAATTATTATGTCATGACAGGAAAATATTATCACAAATTTAGAACTGTGTCAACATAAAATCAGAAAATTTTACAAAAAAAGTATTTTATCTGTTGTGCTCCATTTTTGGTTTCAACAAAAAATGCGGCAGACTGATGTCTGCCGCATGAGTTTTTTGCTGGGTTATTTTTTGACTGCGTTAAGGTTTTCGTCAATCAAAATCGTATCGCCCGCCGAAAGGTCGCCGCCGAGAATAAGCCTTGCGCTTGCGGTTTCCACCGTCTTTTGCAGATACCGCTTCAGGGGTCTTGCACCGTAGGCAGGGTCGTAAGCCTCTGCGATTATGCGCTCTTTTGCCTTGTCGGAAAGCTCGACGGAAATATCTCTGTCCGCAAGACGCTTGTTAAGGTCCGCCATGAGCAAATCCATAATCCTGTAAAGATTGTCCTTTGTGAGGGGCTTAAACATTATAATCTCGTCAAGCCTGTTGAGAAATTCAGGTCTGAAATGCGCCCGAAGCTCTGCGTTTACCGCATTTTCGGCAGTCTCGGAAATGTTTCCGTCGGCGTCAATTCCCTCCAAAAGGTAGGTCGAGCCGATATTCGAGGTCATAATGAGGATTGTGTTTTTGAAGTCCACCGTTCTGCCCTGAGAGTCGGTTACACGGCCGTCGTCAAGAACCTGCAATAACACGTTGAATACATCGGGATGCGCTTTTTCTATTTCGTCGAAGAGCACAACCGAATAGGGCTTTCTGCGAACGGCCTCGGTAAGCTGACCGCCCTCCTCGTAGCCCACATATCCCGGAGGCGCTCCGATGAGCCTTGATACAGAGTATTTCTCCATATACTCGCTCATATCAATACGGACGATGTTCTGCTCGTCGTCGAAAAGAGCCTGTGCAAGAGCCTTGGCAAGCTCCGTTTTTCCCACGCCCGTAGGACCGAGGAACAGGAACGAGCCGATAGGCTTTGTGGGGTCCTTTATTCCCGCACGGGAGCGGAGAATTGCGTCCGCAACAAGGGAAACGCCGTTATCCTGACCGATAACCCTCTTGTGAAGCTCGGAGTCAAGGTTAAGAGTCTTTGCACGCTCGCTTTCCGTAAGCTTTGAAAGGGGAATACCCGTCCAGCGTGAAACGATTTTTGCGATTTCCTCGTCCGTAA
>JBJESI010000191.1:0-1599 GCA_051882715.1 Oscillospiraceae bacterium | reverse complement strand
ATATTCGATGTCGTAATAACGAGAGCTTATATTGTAGGAAGCATGGAGCTTTCCGAAGCGGAATTTGCCCGTGCCGATATGGATGAAAACAGCAGTATCAACATAATGGATGTGGTACTTTTAAGATCATTCATACTTTCGGTTTAATACAACGGAATATCCACTGAGCAGGGACGTGTTATTTAAATAAACTGTTCCTTGAGCAGTTTACAGCCTTTCGTCCGCCGTCATTGCTTTGGGATAACGGCGGACGTCGGCTTAATTTTCAGTAAAGAAACGAGGATTGGTTATGGGACTATTTGATAAAAAATACTGCGATGTATGCGGAGAAAAGATTGGACTTTTGGGAAACCGCAAGCTGGAGGACGGAAATCTCTGCAAGGATTGTGCGGCAAAGCTGTCTCCGTTTTTCAGCGGAAGAAAAAACGCAACTGTCGACGAAATCAAAGCACAGCTCGCTTATCGGGAGGAGAACAAGCAGAAGCTTTCCTCCTTTAATCCCACTAAGACATTCGGCGAACACAAGAGAGTGTATATTGATGAAGCAAACGGTAGTTTTATCGTAACGGCAAGCGCAAACTGGCGCAGCGTAAATCCTGATATTATTTCGCTGTCTCAGGTGACTGCGTGCAATACAGATATTAAAGAAAACCGAGATGAAATTTACCGTGAAACACAGGACGGAAACCGTGAAAGCTATGTTCCGCCCCGTTACGAGTACAGCTATGAATTTAATGTGGAAATCCTTGTAAACTCTCCGTGGTTCAGCAGTATAGAATTGGAGCTGTCCGACGGCGACCGCCCTGACAGCAGATACACCGAACAGTATCGGGAATACGAGCGTCAAATGTACGAGCTGAGTAATGCGCTGATGAGCAAGAGCGCTGAACCGCAGACAAATTATGCGGCGCCTTCTGCCGCAGGAAGTACAGCAGGCTTTTCCGCAAGTACAGCAAGCGGTTCTTGGACCTGCTCCTGCGGTGCTGAAAATACAGGTAAATTCTGCGAATACTGCGGAGCAGGAAGACCTGAGTCAGGGCATACTTTTCAGTGCGACAAATGTGGCTGGAAGCCGGAACACGGTCAGCAACCGCCGAAATTCTGCCCGGAGTGCGGCGATCCCTTTGACGGGTATGATGTGCGGTAAGACTTTCGGAAAGGCGGTGGCGGCAGTGGGAATGCTGGCGGCTTTGACAGGCTTATTCGGGTGCAATAATGCGCCGAAGCCTGCACGGCATGAGTTGTCGGAGATCAGTGCAGTCTCTATATACTGCTCGCATATGGATTTTTCATACTGCTATTCCTTTCGGATTCACAGAGAGCAAGAAAAATGGTTGTTTGATGCCAAGTGTTTTACTCACGGTCATGAAAAGGAAACGGTGCTTGAAAATTGCGAGGTCGGCGATGATGATATGAATGCTCTGTTTGAAATTTTGGAACACAATAACAGCATCGCTTATGCGGAAAATTACAAAAAACCGATGAAATCGCCTTTTACGGTTATGGATGAGACGGTATACGGATTTTGTCTGACTTTTTCCGACGGAAATCAATTTGTCACTTACAATGTGCAAAAAGAGCTGGAGGAATTCTTTTACC
>JBJESI010000190.1:0-1605 GCA_051882715.1 Oscillospiraceae bacterium | reverse complement strand
GTTCTGGACAATTAGTGCGGGACTGCTGAAAAAAATTATAATTAATTCTCGAAATTTGTCTTGATTAGTTGAAAATACTGTGTTATACTAAGGATATCAAATGATATGGAGGCTTTGTTATGGACGAACGTGAAACAGTAACTACCGGCACATCCCGGCGAAACAGCAGAAAGCAGCGCAACACCACTGCCATTGCTGTAATCGCGGTTGTGCTGCTATTAATCGGAGGACTTATAGGCAGCGCGCTCCAGAGCGCAAAAACCAAGAGTGTGCAGAAGCAGCTTGAAAAGACCTCCCAGGAATTAAGCCAGATCAGCAGTATGTACGACGAGAAAATCGCCACTCTGGAAAATGAGATTGCCGTAAAGCAAAAGGAGCTTGACGAGGTCGGCGCCGCAATCCCCGCTGAAAATCCCGAGGACAATATTGTGGATGGCGATGAACTCGATCCCGATCTGGAGACGGAGCCTGCTTCAACAAAAAGCGGCGGCGGTTGGTTCGGAAAATTCCTGATTATCTTCTTTGTTGTTATTCTTGTGTGCGTGGCGGTATATGTTGTACTTAACGCATTCAAGAGAAATGACGATGATGAGGATGACGAGGACGAGGAAGACGACGAAGATTACGAAGACGATTATGACGATGAGTTGGACGACGAAGATGAATCCGACGACGAGGATGACGAGGAGTAATTCTTAAGAAAAGAAAACGGGGGCTGCCGAGGGCAGCCCCTATTTTTTGATATTATAAATTATGATTTACCAGCGTGACGCTGGACCCTCTCCGCCTGCGGCGGGTGGTGCCTTAACGCCACTGTAACCTTGACACGGTAGGGCGGCGGGCTGTGGGCAGCCCGCCCTACGGTTTGCGGTGTCATTGTCACATAAACCATAATTTACATTACAAAAAAATCCGACGGGAAATTTTCTCCCGCCGGATTATGTAGCTTTTATTCAAAAATTATCTTGTCTTCGCCGAACCACTTTTCGGAAATTTCCTTGAGCTTGCCCTGTTCCTTAAGGTCGGAAAGAGCAGCTTCAACGGCCTGGCAAAGCTCGGAGTTCTCCTTGGCAAAACCGATGGCGTATTCCTCGGGAGCAAGGCTTTCTTCAAGAACCACAAGGGGAAGCTCGCCGGTTGTGATGGTGTAGTTCGCTACAACCTCGTCCATGATAACGGCGTCAACGTTGCCGGCCTGGAGGTCCATAAGGGCTGTAAGGTTATCAAGAAGCTCAACCTTTTCGGCGATGGAGGCGTTTACCTCCTCGTTGGCTTCAAGAGCCTCGGCGGCGGAGGAGTCGCTCTGAAGGGCAACTGTCTTGCCTGCAAGATCCGCAAGAGTCTTGATGTCGCTGTCCTGATTTACAACAACAACCTGACGGTTTGCAAGATAGGACTTGCTCATGCAGTACTTTTCAAGACGCTCGTCGGTTACGGTAAGACCGTTCCAGATGCAGTCGATGTTGCCGCTCTGAAGCTCGGTGTCCTTGTTGTCCCAGTCGATGGGAATGCACTCAAGCTCAATGCCGTAGTAGTCGCAGACCGCCTGGGCAAGGTCGATATCGAAGCCCACGATTGTGCCGTCGTCATCGGTAAAGCCCATGG
>JBJESI010000189.1:4985-6902 GCA_051882715.1 Oscillospiraceae bacterium | reverse complement strand
ATATAACCTCAATTCCCTTTGAAAGAAGCTCTTCATAAAGCTTGTCGGCGCACGCCTTTACATCGGGGTCGTCTGCACGAACGGCGCAAATATGAACCTGCCAGGGAGCAATGGGCATAGGCCAAATCGGACCGTAGTCATCATGATGAGCCTCGCAGACCGAAGCCGCAAGTCTGCCCACGCCTATTCCGTAGCATCCCATAATGGGGAAATTTGACTGACCGTTCGTATCAAGATACTGCATATTCATTGCTTTAGTGTATTTTGTACCGAGCTGGAATATATTTCCTACTTCAATGCCTCTTGAAATTTTTACTGCGTGCTTTCCGCATTCAGGGCAAATTCCGCCGTCGGTGATTTTTGCCAAGTCAATATATTCGGCGTCGGGGAATTCCCTTTCCATATCAAGACCTGTGTAATGATATTCGTCCCTGTTTCCGCCGCAGGAGAGATTGTTTGCTCCCTTGAGCGAAGCGTCAAGCAGAACGGTAAAATCTCCGTCAAGGCCCACAGGACCGATATATCCTGCGTGCAGACCGCATTCCTCGGTAATTACGGCAGGATGAATGTCGCAGCCGAGGTAATTTGTAAGCTTGGTTTCGTTTACGTCAATATCTCCTCTTGTGAAAACAACCACATAACTGTCGTCGGTGTTTCTCTGGAAAACAACCGCCTTACAGCTTTTGCTCTCGGGAGTTCCGAGGAATTCGCATACATCCTCAATAGTATGAATATCGGGAGTGTGGACAAGCTTCAGCTCCTCCGACGCATCATCTCTTTTATTTTCAATAATGGACTCGGCGGCTTCAACATTCGCACGGTAGCCGCACTCGGAGCAGATTGCGATAGAGTCCTCTCCGACAGGAGTAAGAAGCATAAACTCGTGAGAAACGCTTCCTCCCATCATTCCCGAATCAGAGGCAATGGAAATAACCTCGGGAACGCCCGCACGGGCAAAAATCCTCTCATAAGCCTTATAGCAGACATCGTAATATTTTTCGAGATCCTCCTGGGAGGTATGGAAGGAGTAGGCGTCCTTCATGGTAAATTCCCTTACACGGATAAGACCGCCTCTGGGGCGAGCCTCGTCACGGAATTTAGTCTGTATCTGATAAATCATAAACGGATATTTTGTGTAGCTGTTGGCGTATTCGCGCACAAGATGAACAGCCGCTTCCTCATGAGTCATACCCAGAACGCATTTTGAATTGTTTCGGTCGGTAAATCTGAGAAGCTCGCTTCCCACGCTTTCGTATCTTCCGGATTCCTCCCAAAGACTTGCGGGCATAACAACCGGGAACATAACCTCCTGTCCGCCGATTGCGTCCATTTCCTCACGGATAATCTGCTCGATTTTTCTCGTTATCCTTTTGAGAGGCATATATGACGAAAATATGCCGTTTGCAACATATTTCATATATCCGCCTCTTATCATAAGAGCGTGGCTGTCTATCGCACAGTCGGACGGCCTTTCCTTAAAGCGTTCGCCAACAAGTTTTTCAAGTTTCATTTTGCTTCCTCCGTTTGTATATTAAAGCCCTGAGCCGTCCGGCTAGGGCAGATTATTCAAAAAACAGCAGTTTTTCTGCCTTGATTTTCACTTTGCTATTTTATCACATTTAATAAAGTATGTCAATAATTCGTGTTTTTTATTGATTTTATTTGTTTTTTGTGCTATAATCCCCGTGTAAAGTGACTTTACCTAAACTGAATATTTTGTTTTCAGGGTGCGTGTACTCGCATAACAAGGAAGCGGAGTGCAATTCTCCCACGAACTCGTCGCCGTGATAAGCAAGATTTCCCCGTTGCCACTGATTTTTTCGGGAAGGTGGGGATAATCGTCTGAGCTTTAAGTCGAAAGACTTACCCTGAAAGCACGCAAAAGAGCCACGAGTAACTGGCCGTTAGCGACCTTTA
>JBJESI010000189.1:0-4885 GCA_051882715.1 Oscillospiraceae bacterium | reverse complement strand
CTTACCCTGAAAGCACGCAAAAGAGCCACGAGTAACTGGCCGTTAGCGACCTTTAGGCGGGTATCGCCTTAGTTTTGCTGTGCTCTTTTGTAATTTTACAAAGGAGTTTTTTTATTATGGAACAGAAAAAATCAAACAAAAAGCTGATTGCCGTGTTTGCCGTAATTCTTGCGGTACTTGTAGCGGGAGCGCTGGCCGTATTCTTTTTTACAAGACCGGACACCGCAGACGGAAGCAAGGAAATCACATTTAAGGTTGTGTATGCAGACAAAAAAGAGGACAGCTTCGACATCAAAACCGACGCTCAGTATCTTGCAGACGCTCTTCTTGAGAAAAATCTCATTGAAGAATCCGAATATCAAAGCGGTTTTTATACCGTTATCAACGGAGTAAAGGCAGACTGGAGCGATAATGAGAGCTGGTGGTGCATAACAAAGGACGGAGTTATGACCGAAGCCGGAATGAACGAGACTGTCATAAACGACGGTGATAAATTTGAAGCAACCTACACCTCGGGCTCGGCTGACTGACGCCATTGTCCTGTCGATTTTCGGCGCAATGCTGGTAATTTCTCAGGTTGCACTGTCATTTCTCCCGAATATCGAGCTTGTTTCAACATTAATCATCATTTTAACAATGGTGTATGGAAAAAAAGCCTTCTGCCCCATCTATATTTTCGTGGCGGCAGAAGGCCTGCTGTTCGGTTTCGGAATGTGGTGGATATGCTATCTTTATGTATGGGCGGTACTTGCGGTAACGGTGCTTGCGCTCCGAAAAATTAAGTCCTGCGTATTCTGGGCGATTGTTTCCGCCATTTTCGGACTGCTGTTCGGGACGCTTTGCTCCATTCCCACATTTATTGTTATGGGATTTTCGGGAGGCGTCGCCTATATCATCAGCGGAATATCCTTCGACCTTATCCATTGTGCGGGGAATTTCGTTGTTACGCTGACGCTTTTCAAACCGCTTTACAGCGTTTTATCAATGCTCGACGGCAGGGTGAAAAATCACTTTTCGCCGAAAATTTCCTGAGCAATTCGTACGGTTTCCATAGCGTCTGCGGCGTAAAAATCCGCACCTATCATATCTGCATATTCCTGAGTGAGAACCGCTCCTCCCACGACTACCTTCGTTTCGGGGGAGCTTTTTCTTATAAGCTTTATCGTTTCCTCCATTGCGGGAACAGTGGTCGTCATAAGTGCGGAAAGTCCCACAAGCTTACAGCCGACTGCCGCTCTTGCCACAAGCTCGGGGTCTGCATCCCTGCCAAGGTCGTTGACTTTAAAGCCGAAATTCTCAAGGAGCACCTTTACTATATTTTTTCCGATGTCGTGTATGTCTCCCTTAACGGTGGCAAGCACGATTTTTTTCGTATCGTCCGCCGACGAAGGCATTGCCGCTTTTATTACCTCGAACGAGGCGCTTGCGGCCTCTGCGCTCATAAGAAGCTGGGGTAAAAACGCTTTTTTCTGTTCAAATCTCGTACCCACCTCATTCAGTGCGGGGATAATCGAATTGTCGATAACCGACATAGGCTTTTCGCTTCGCAAAAGCTCGGAGGTTTTTGCCTTAGCAGTTTCCGTGAGTCCCTTTATAATTGCTTCGGTAAGGGATATATCCGTCTTTTCTGCGGCGCTTTTTTCCTCCTTTTCCTGAGCGGAGGACGTGGCGAACGAAATATATTCGGCGCAGTTTTCGTCCTTACCCGAAAGCGTTTTGTATGAATAGTACGCTTTCATCATCCCCTCCGAGAAAGGATTCATAATCGCCGCGTCAAGTCCCCGTTCCAGCGCCATTGCAAAAAACACGGAGTTAATCGTTTCCCTGTCGGGCAGTCCGAAAGAAATATTGGATACGCCGAGACTTGTTGCAACGCCCAGCTTTTTCTTAATAAGCTCTATTGATTCGAGAGTAACCGACGCACTCTTTGAATCCGACGATACCGTAAGAGCGAGAGGATCCACAATAATATCCTTTTTTTCTATTCCGTATTTTGCCGCTTCACGGATTATCTTTTCCGCTATATCGCATCTTCCCTGCGCCGTTTCGGGAATACCGTTTTCATCAATAGTGAGCGCAATAAGCGTTCCGCCGTATTTCTGCACAAGAGGAAGCACGTTTTTCATGCTTTCCTCTCCGCCGTTTACGGAATTTACAAGAGGCTTTCCGTTATATATACGCATAGCCTTCTCCATCGCCTCGGGGTTTGTAGTATCAAGCTGGAGAGGCAAATCGGTTATTCCCTGCAAGCCTGACACAATCCGGGAGATAGCGTCAGTCTCGTCGATTTCAGGCAAGCCTGCGTTTACATCGAGAATATGAGCCCCTGCGTCCGCCTGCTTTACGCCCTCGCTGAAAATAACGCTGTATTCCTTGTTTCTGAGGGCTTCCTTAATTTTTTCCTTGCCTGTGGGGTTAATTCTTTCGCCTATTAAAACAGGTTTATCGCCGAAGGTCACGGCATGGGTATAGGAGGAAACAACCGTTTCGTTTTTCTTTTCGGGATAGGAAAAAGGAACGGAATTTACCCGCTTTATCATCTTTTCAATATATTCGGGAGTAGTTCCGCAGCAGCCGCCGAGAACGGTTGCACCAAGCGATGCAATTTCCTCCATCTTCTCGGCGAAATCCTCGGAATTCAAATCATAAACCGTTTTGCCGTTGACGATTGAGGGAAGTCCTGCGTTCGGATTGACGATAATCGGCAAGGACGAATACCTTGCAAACTCTTTTACAACCGGTATCATTTTGTCAGGTCCCAGAGAGCAGTTCATTCCGACAGCGTCAACGCCGAGACCTTCAAGAAGCGCAATCATTGCATGAGCGTCGGCACCCGTCATAAGCTTTCCCGTTTCATCGTAGACATTTGTTACAAAAATCGGGAGAGAAGTGTTTTCCTTTGCCGCAAGAACAGCCGCCTTGGTTTCATAGGAGTCGTTCATCGTTTCAATAAGAATCAAATCAGCTCCGTAACGCTCGGCGCAGACAGCAACCTCGGCAAAAGCCGAAACCGCTTCCTCAAACGGAAGCTCGCCGATTGGTTCAAGAAGCTTGCCCGTAGGTCCAATGTCAAATGCGACAAATTTGTTTTCAAATTCATTTGCAGCAGTTTTTGCACACTCGACCGCCGCTTTTGCATACTTTTCAACATTGTCAAACTTAAATCTGTTAAGTCCGAAGGTATTCGCGCATACGATATCCGCCCCGGCCTTAAAATACTGCCTGTGAAGCTCCGTAATAAGCTCGGGCTTTTCAATATTCCATGTCTCGGGCTTTTCTCCCGGCTTCAGTCCCATTGACTGGAGAACAGTACCTGTTCCGCCGTCAAAATAGAGCTTTCTTTTTTTCAATTCTTCGAGTATTTTCATTCTCTTATCCCCATTATTGCACTTACAGATTTTGTAGGAGTCATAAGAAAAGACTGCGTCAGCACAATTCCAAGCTCCCTGCGCGCGTTTATAAAATCTAAAATCTGTTCTTGATACGTTATATACAAGTCTCCGAAGCCGGGACTGAATCTCGGCTTGGTTTTACAGGGCATCCTCTCCTGAGCCAAGTCGCACAGCGCTTCAATCGCCGCAGAGGCAATCGCGTCGGTCACAAACTGGCCTGCCGCAGATAATAATGCCGTTTTCTTTAAAAGACGGTCTATGTCCGACCCGAGAGTAGCCGCAAAAACATAAGCACGGGAGCAACCGTCAAGATTTTTCCTGAGATTTTTGCTGTTAATCTCGCCAAAACCCAAATCACAGCCCCCGTCGTAAAGCCGCACCTGCGTTTCCTTAAAGCAGTAGCAGGGGCGCATTGCGGCATAAACCTCCGGCTTGTATTTGTCCACAAGCTCGCTTGTCATACCGTCAACATGACCGCCGAGCCTTAATCTCAGCTCTGCGGGATTTAATATGATTTCTTCTTTAGAAACCGTTATCATCCGATTATCTCCGATACGTTATCTCTGATTTTCTCAGCCACATCCGGCTTGTTCATCGAGTATATATGAACGGCGTTTATTCCGTTTGCGTACAAATCTATTATTTGTTCCGTGGCATAGGCTATTCCCGCCTGCTTCATCGCCTCGGGGTTTGAGCCGTATTTGTCTACGATACGCACAAATCTTTGGGGCAGCGCCGTTCCCGAAATAGAGCATATGCGCTTAATCTGCCTCGGATTTGTAACAGGCATTATTCCCGCCACTACGGGTACTTCTATTCCGGACTCACGAAGACGATACATAAAATTGTAAAGTATATTATTATCAAAGAACATCTGCGTCGTCAGAAATTCACAGCCCGCCTCGACCTTCTTTTTAAGATTTGCTATGTCCGAAAAGCTCGTCTCACTGTCGGGGTGGCTTTCGGGGTAGCACGCTCCGCCTATGCAAAAGCCTCCGTAGGCTTTGATGTCTGCGGTAAGCTCGCTTGCGTATTTGTATTCAAGACTGCCTTGGTCGAAGCCTGCCGGAATATCTCCCCGCAGAGCGAGAATGTTTTCAATCCCGTTTGCCCTCATTTTATCAAGCATCTTGATTATCTCGCTTTTTGTTGACGAAACACAGCTTAAATGTGCAAGAGGCGTAACGCCCATCTTGCTGAGATCATTTGCTATTTCAACCGTATACTCGGAGGTTCCGCCGCCTGCACCGTATGTAACGCTCATATAAGACGGCGAAAGCCTTGCGATTTCCTCCACAGCCGATTTAACGCTGTCAAAGCTGTCATTGGTTTTCGGAGGAAAAACCTCAAAAGAAAGGCTCGGCTTGTCAGAATTTATAATATCAATCAATTTCATGTAAATCACCTCAAAATAATCACAACATATTGTACCACAAAACAAAAAAATAATCAACGAAAAAGATTATATTATCGGGCTTTTTTGCTCATGAGGC
>JBJESI010000188.1:0-1638 GCA_051882715.1 Oscillospiraceae bacterium | reverse complement strand
CGATAACGGTTGCCGAAAGCTTTGCGTCATACTCAACAAATGCCCTTATTGTATCCGACAGCATATTCTTTACAACTCCGAACATGGCGTCGAAATATTCGGGGCAGGCGCCTGCCGTGCCGAGCCCGTCAAGCCGCAGAATATACTCCGCAATATCGCTGAAATGGTCGGCGATACGCTCAAGGTCGCTTACAATCCTCATCACCGAAGCGATTTTGCGCCAGTCCGACGAAATAGGGGACTCCCTGATAACCAGGTCGATGCAGTATTTTTCAATGGCTCTTTCCTGATGGTCGAAGGCGTCGTCGCCGTCGATAAGCTCCTGCGCCGCCTTGCCGTCAAGATTTTTCACGGCGTTCATGGTTTTTGTTATTCCGCTTTCGATTTGCTCACCCATTTCAAGAATATCGCTGTTGAGCTTTGCAAGCTCCTCCTTAAAATATAATCTTGAAGTCATACTAATTACCTCTTTTCCGTATTATCCGAATCTTCCGGTTATATATTCGTGGGTTTTCGGGTTTTTGGGCTGAGAAAACAGCTCCAGCGTATCGTTAAACTCTATCAGGTCGCCCAGCAGGAAAAACGCAGTCTTGTCGGAAATTCTGCTTGCCTGCTGCATATTGTGGGTTACGATTACTATTGTGTAATTCTTTTTCAGCTCCATTGCAAGGTCCTCGATTTTCATGGTGGAAATCGGGTCCAGAGCCGATGTGGGTTCGTCCATAAGAAGCACCTCAGGCTCTACCGCAAGGGCTCTTGCGATGCAAAGGCGCTGCTGTTGACCGCCCGAAAGCCCCAGAGCGGATTTCTTCAGCCTGTCCTTCAGCTCATCCCAAATCGCCGCATCACGGAGAGATTTTTCCACGATTTCGTCAAGCTTTGATTTTGAGCGTATGCCGTGGGTACGGGGGCCGAAGGCTATGTTGTCGTAAATGCTCATGGGGAATGGATTGGGCTTTTGGAACACCATTCCCACTCTTTTGCGAAGGTGATTTACATCTATTCCTCCGTAAATATTCTCGCCGTCAAGCAAAAACTCGCCCGTTATTTTACAGCCCTCCACAAGGTCGTTCATTCTGTTTATGGATTTCAGCAGAGTGGATTTTCCGCAGCCAGACGGACCGATAAACGCGGTTATTTCGTTTGCGGGTATATGCAGATTTATATTTTTAAGCGCATGGAATTTATCGTAATACAAATTTACGTTGTTTATTTCTATTTTAGCCATATCATCTTCTCCTTAGGCATTAGGGAGCATACGAGCACGCTCCAATGCGGTCTGTTTTTCGCCTTTCTTGTCGATTAAAAATATTCTCGCCTAATGCTCTACTTAGTTTTTGCGCCGATACGCTTTGCAAGAAAGCCCGACAGAGCGTTTATCCCCACGACCATTACGAGAAGCACCACCGCAGTGGCGTAGGCCTGCTTAGTGTATAGCCCCTCCGAAAGCAGAGCGTACATGTGAACCGAAAGAGTTCTTCCCGAGCCCATAAGTGTGTGGGGAATACCCGCCTCTGTTCCCGAGGTGTAAATAAGAGCGGCGGTTTCTCCCACAATCCTGCCTATGGCAAGGATTACGCCCGACAAAATTCCGGGGACTGCCGACGGAAGAACAATCCGAAATACCGTGCGGAGCTT